>WJKE01000106.1 GCA_014729275.1 Candidatus Peregrinibacteria bacterium
TCTTATGAAATCTTGGATATATTTATTCATGCGAAAAAGGTTTATGAATTTATGGTTATTCGTCAAAATTCAAACACCCTTTTTCGCATTTCTCAAGCTGTTTCCTCAAAAACTCCCCCGAAAAACCAGGGTCTTTTTAGTGACAATTACCCCTTGACATGCTTGAGATACGTGGTACTCTATCTGACTATATTTAATCAAAACATTATGAACAAACTACGTAAAACTGAAATTTTTCCGGCTGTAGCTCTTGCAACCACTTTATCTGCGCTACCTGGTTGCGGCTCTGATTGCAGGGCTTTTGAGGAAGAAAATTTCGAGCAATGCAGTGTAGTTGCTGCTTGTCCTGAGCCGGGATTACCTTCCTGGTATAGTGACAATAATTATTATCTTGATCAAGATCGTTGGGTGAGAATTAATCCTGTAACTTCAGAGGCCATTAAAGTTTGTGAACCAATTAAAGGCATTGTTTGTAGGGATGGAGAAACTCCTGATGTCGACGATTGTATGAAGCCATGTGAAGGTGTAGAAGCAGCGGTATGTGATCCCGTACCTTCAAGACAAGATCCTATGGAACCTTATAACTTCCTTAATCAGGCTAATGTGCCTACATCATCTTTGGATTGGGGATCCTGGATTGACCCCCAGGAAAACAGAATCGATTATCCTGTAGTTTATGACAATCCTCCTGACTGTGAAGAAGGACAAAATAATGAAGGAGAAACATATTTAGTATGTGATGAAGTTTCAACTTGTCCGGAAGATCAGCAAATTGATTATTGTAGGCCACAAGCTCGTTGTGAGGAGGGACAATCTCCAATAAGCTGCTCTTCTGTGGAAGGTTATGCTGCAACTGAAGAGACATGCCAAAGAATTACCGATCAAACAATTAGAATGCTAAATTACTATCAGCTTCTTTCTGACTATACAGACGAAGAACTAGTAGACTCATTGCATAACTTTGTATGCGATCCACAAACAGGAGATCCTGAGGCAGTACATCAAATTCCTGAAGTGAAAATTGACTGTCTTCCAACTCCGGAATGTGAGGGAGATCAAAGGCCGGAATATATTACCAGAGAAATTCAGCTAAGGTGCGAATACACAACCAGTGATGGAGTAACACATACCTGGGAACGTGATACTCAAAATGATTGGAGCAGCACTTGTGATCCTATCAAATCTTGTGAATAATAGGGGTGATGAATAAAATTTCAGGATTTATTATCGCTAAAAATGAAGAGGCCAGGATATCGACTGCACTAAAGTCCCTGGCTTCTTTTTGTGATGAGATTGTGGTGGTTGATACCGGTTCAACGGATAAGACCAAGGAAATTGCATCCGAATTTACAAAAAATGTGTTTGATTTTGAATGGATTGATGATTTTGCTGCTGCACGAAATTTTGCTTTAAGTAAGTGTACGGGGCAGTGGGTGATTTTTTTGGATGCGGATGATGAAATTAAAGAAACAGATGCGAAATTGTTAAGAAATTTAGTGGAGAATGCCGGTGATGAGGTGGCAGGCTTCTGGCTAAATTACCAGTACTCTGCAAAAAAATCTCACCTCCTCCCAAGGATTTTTAGAAAGAGTTTGGGCCTAAATTATAAAATGCCTGTGCATGAATACCTTGATATTCCTTCTAATTTAAAGAATAAATTTGAGGTTCATGCCGAAATAAATATCATCCATCATAAAAAAGCGGAGGATAATGAAGCTACTTTAAATAGGAATATTAAAATTTTAGAAAAAGCTGCGATTGAGCATCCACAAAATATTCATATTCAGTTTTTTTTGGGGAGAGAATATTTTAACATTGGTGATTATGATAAGGCAGAGCAATTTTTTTCAAGGTTGGCTAATGGAGGTGAATATATTGTGCTTTTGTATCTTGGGAAAGTTTATGAAAAACAAGGAAAATATGAGTCTGCTCTACAAAATTATAAGAAGGCATTTCAAGCGGATGCCCGTTTTAACGCTCCGCTAATTCATCAGGCTGATATTTTATTTTATAAACTTCGGCAAGTTGACGAAGCGCGAAAACTTTATGCACAAGCTTTAGCGGTCCCATTGCCGTTAAGCACCTTTCCTGTGAATAAGGAGCATTATCATGATTACCCAAAAACACAAATTTATAAGATTGATCAGCTAAAGAAGCCGATGGCTTTGGTTTGCGGATATTACGGTAAGGAGAATATTGGTGACGAATTAATTTTAAAATCAATTAAAGAGGGATTGGAGGAAAAATTTCGAATTGTTGTTGCTTCTTATTCGCCTAAACATACTCAAAATTTGCATGGAGTTGAAGCTGTTGCTCACGGTCATAAATGGTTTTATACGGCCTTGCAGCAATCGGAGCTGGTGATTATTGGAGGTGGCGGCCTTTTTCATGATCAGGGGCTTACACAAAGCGGTACTGTTGAATATTATTGTAGATTAATTTCTCAGGCGGCTGAGATGAAAAAGCGTGTAATTTTGTTGGGGGTGGGGGTTGATGAAATAAAACTGGAGAAAAATCGAAAATTAATTGCTGAAAATTTTTATAAGTGTGAAAAAGTTTATGTAAGAGATGAGAATTCGAAACAGAATCTTTTGAAATGTGGAGTAAAGGAAGAGTTGATTTTTGTTATGCCA
>WJKE01000010.1 GCA_014729275.1 Candidatus Peregrinibacteria bacterium
AATACCTCTAGTTTCTTTTCCAATGAATAGCTCTTTGGGTTCATTGTTTTTACTCCTTTCTTGTATTCATACATTCAAAGGCGTAAAAACTGTAACCCCTAAATAAGGCTCATTTTTTTGTTTTTCTATTAGCCAAAACAATTAAGGTGCTTATCATCTAAAGAGTACTTTGTACTGATAAATTTTCATTCCCACAAAGGAATCCATCAAAAAGAGATGATTCTTGTATATTTTAATACGATTAACAAATACATCGAGCCTTTTAGAAGCGAGAATCTTACCCTGGTCATTAAAAATTAACAACCGAAAGAGATCTGTATGATTAGTTTCTATACCATGATTACCAAACCTTAGAATATGCTTACCATCACCAAACATAAGACCGCTCATGGTGCCTATTTTTTTTTCCTTATTCTGACGGTGTCTTTCATAAGCAACCAAATATATATTTCCGTTCGAATCAACATCAAACGTTTTTGATGTCTCAACTCGGTCCTTTTCAAGATTTGATGATTGCAGGCTATGTGGAGTAGTATATTTTATGGATCGAAACGTGTGGCCTTGATGATCTATTATATCAATTTGGGGATGTACATAATAGCTAACAAAAAATGCATCCTTTTGTGGCGAAAAACAAAAAGAAAAACCTTCCAGATATTTGCTACTTATAAGAGGGAACGGATGGTGTCCGACTGTGCCCATAAATTGACCTTCATAGTCATATTCAAGAAGTAACGGTTTCTTGTTTTCTAATACCCGAGAATTTTTAAAAAATAATCTCCTGTCAGGAAGAGATACAAGGCCCTCCAGGCCCACCAGACCTTGCTTGTGATTAAATCCACCGCTATATTTGCCAAAAGTACTTAGTATTTGGATTCTTTTATTAAAGGGATCATTAATCAAGAGATTGTCATGATCATCAATCTCCAGATAAGAAGGCATATTGAATTCACCCGGCCCTCTGCCTTGCTTGCCACCAATGGAGCGAATAAATTCACCATAGAGTGTAAAGACTTGAATTCGATTATTTCCGGAATCCAAGATATATAGGTTCCCTTCTTTATCAAAAGCCAGATCTAAAGGATTGAAAAACGCCATGGCGTGTTCCCCTGTCGTCTCTGCATCCCATTCACGAACAAGCTCGATCTCGATTAATCCTTCCTTTTTTTCTATTTCATCAAGGCTGTTCACCACAACTTGAGCGGTTGTTGGGGTTATACTGAATACCAAAAGACCGGCTATCATTATTGATTTTAGAGAACAATGCATAATTATCCTTGTATAATTATAAATTTTGGGGGTTAATAACTCGCGATATTCCTTATTAAAATAAAAATTTTCTAGATTTTTTCAAATTAATAACAATTGATATAATACTAACTACCGGCAAGAAAATACATTAGGTTGCCTTACAAAACTTTCGGGATTATAGCTTATTTCGGAAAATGGGAACTTGTGTAATAAACTAAATTAGACATTATATTCCAAAGTCACCAAAACTATGGATAATACCATTTCTACCAGTTTGATCTATCACGCTTTTGTATTAATTGTATATAAACTTGTTACTAAAAAAGCAATGTTAATTTTACCGTAAAAAAAACTTTTAAAAATTCCATTACCGGAGTGCATAAGCAAACCCGGATCAAAATTGGCGATCTTCAAGTTACCTATGCTCGGGCCTATGCCTGGTTAGAGCCCCTCCAATCATTTTAGTTGAGAGGAGGGGCTTCGTTTGGTAATTGTGCTAAAGATTATAGGCACACCCAGCATTTGCCCCATAATTTAGTACAGTATTAATATTAAGGCAATCACATTGACAATTACAAGTTGCGTACTCCTGTCCCATTTGATAATCATCCATAGCATCAGTCGAACACCAGCAATGACAGCCAGTTTCGCCAGATGAAAAGCTGGTATGTGTAATGCCTATTGGAGACACTAGTTTCATAATGTTCACCTCCTTTCAAATTTTTTTAAAATTTCTAATTCATTTAAAAATATGAATTAGAAATTTATCTCATTTTAACAAATGCGAGATGATTTAATCCCTGTGAATCTTTTTTTAAAAGTCTACAGTAATATTTAAGATGTTTTAAGATCATAGACCTTGTGAGATTGCAATCTTTGTTCCAATTAGCAGGATCTAATTGACCATTTTGAAATCGTTGCAAATAGCATATATTGCAAAGCTGTAATGCCCAGCAATTTGAACAAAAAGATATGCTTAAACTCGCATAATCGTCTATATATTGTTTTTTTACTAGGTCAATATCAATACCACTTTCTACATTTCCTATAGAAGGTGCTTCATGAATCCTCTCACAAACATGGAATTTTCCATCAACATTTATAAAAAGTTTTCGTAATGCAGGCAAGCAACAACCATTTAAGCTGTATTTATCAACAGGGATGTCATAAATTGTCCTTTGCAGGATCATGGTAAGAGGTCTCTCAACTATAGATTTGATTAGTCCTAGTGTCTCTTTGTGAGGATAAGCATCAAAATAGATTTGTTGAGCCCAATTTAATAGTGATGCATCTTCGATGGAAAAATTAGTATTCCATAGTTCCTCTTCAATGGTACCTGGTGATGGATAAGTGATATGACATTTTACATCTTTCGGTAGCCATTCATGAATATCCCATAATTCAACAATTTGATTCAGTTTTTGGATACTCCAAAAAGGTGTATATACCATACTTAGAGATATCCTGTCTTTGTTATGCTGAAATGCGTGAAATAGTGCTTTCAGGTTCATGATTACTTGGTCATAACTATTACTACCGTTTTTCATTTTTCGGTATTGATTATGTATTTTTTTTGGCCCATCCAAGCTTACAACTACATTGAAGTTTTCTATTTTTGATAAATAATGTATAATACTTTGATCTAATAATGTACCGTTGGTCGTTAATGAAAATGAGCACTTTTGATTAGTATTTTTGTATACATATTCGACGCATAATTTAATTAAATCGAAATTTAATAATGGTTCACCTCCATAAAAAGTTATTGTTATATTTTCATTGTTTTTGCTATGGTTTAAAAAGAAATCGATTGCTTTAAACGCTGTTTCTTTTGTCATGTTTGATAGTTTCTTCTTTTTGTATCGTGGTATCGTCGTATTGAAAGAACAATATGTACACCTCATGTTACATCTTTCAGTTACCTCTAATGTCAATTGAGTTAACGATGTTTTAACCATATTTTCATAATCAAAAAAGTGTTTAGACGCTCCAAACCCTAAGGCTGGCTTTGTCTTCATTATGTTTTCTTCTTCAATTGCATGGTATACCGTTGTCGCATTTTTAATAAATTCATGTTTTGATTTTAAAAATATATAATTATCTATATTCTTTTCTGCATACGATTTATATAAAATCAAATTTACAAATTCATATACTGATTTTTCGCAATTTAGGATTTTATTTGTTCCTGTGTCATAATAATAGAATTCATTGTTTTCGGCTGAAAAAAATAATCCAACAGGCATATATGTCTGCCATAATTTTTTAAAATACGACCGAAAAAAATTGATCTTTTCACTTTCTTTCATTTCATTTAGATTAGTCATAATATGCTCCGTTGACTCTGAATATCTCAGTTGCTAATTTATTTAAAGTCTTTATATTCGAAGTTATTTCGTTTTCTTTAAGTACATTTACTAGTTTTTTTATATCTTTTTCAATGAAGCTTGCAGTAGCATTTTCGTAATCGAATATTTGTTTATTAATAAAATTTGTGGTGATATTGTTAAGTTTTGTACAAGTTCCTATGGTAAAATTCGCGGTCGAAGTGCATTCTAAAATGCTTCCAAAAGGAAAATCTCTATTATTTTTATTTTCTATATTGACTATTTCTTCTTCTTGTTTATTTTTAGCTAAACAGCAAAGTACTTTAACAAGTCTTCGTTGACTTTTGGAGATTGCTACTTTTTTACTATTTAATATTTTAACTATTTCATTTTTATACATTTGTCTTTGTTGTCGACGATATGATGTTGAGGTGGGAAATACTCCAAATTTTTTTTGAATTATATATGAATCTTTCATAAATAGAGGATAAAATTCTGCGTAATGTCTTTTTCTGGAAGCTGGGAAATGCCCAATTAGCTTATATATAACAAAACCTAGTCCAACAGCATATAAATCATTATAGATTGACATATTTTTATGCTCGAAATCATTCTCGATTAAAAAGCTAAACAATTTATCAACTATATTTTTTAATTTTGGATCTAAATTCAAAAATAAATTATTTTTTTGTATTGTATGTTTTGGCTTAATGGTTAGTAATTCTTTGTATATATCGGATATTAATATATTATTTATTTTCAAATTATTAAAATATGATAAATGATTTACGCCAATAATATCAAAATTAATAATAAATCTATTATTTTTAGAAAATAAATTTTTAAGTTCTTGCAGCACATGGAATGGTTCGTGGCATAATCCAATTACTTTTATTTTTGAAGTTTTTGAAAATATTCTATTAATACCTAAATATCTAAAATAAAAAGTGGAAAAGCGACCCAAAATTCTTATTTTATAGCTGGTTAAAACAACAAAATAAGGAGGTCACTTTTCCAATGAAAGATAAGCGAAAAAAACAA
>WJKE01000107.1 GCA_014729275.1 Candidatus Peregrinibacteria bacterium
AAAAAAAGACTTGATCTACCATCGAGCTGTGGAAAACAGCTGGCACCCAAAGCAACCAGGCTGATCTCATACTCAAGAAAACCAAAAAACAATCCCCGGGAATATCCTCCCGAAACCATAAAATTGATCCTCAGAATCAGGGAAAGGACAAACAGAGGATCAGAATACATCTGGTTTATGCTCAAAGACAAATACTTAACACACGTATCTGTCACAGGAATAAACAAAGTTTTGAAAAGAAAGGGACTTATCAAAGAAAGACACCATAAAAGGAAAGAAAACCGTACATATGAAGCCCCAAAGTACCTTTTAGAATTAAAGTTATTCAAACAGATAATGGGCCTGAGTTTACCTGGAGGCTGCAGCCCCATATTCATAAAGAGCATGCATTCACACTTTAATGCAAAATATATGGATATGAGCACAAATTGATACCTCCTGCCTATCCCAGAGCCAATTCTCATGTTTAATAAACACATAGAATCGACGAAGAAGAGGTCTATCGAGGAAGATGCTTTACATCGCTTCAACAATTGCATAAAATCAACTTAAAGAGACTTAGGTATTTCAATGAAAAACGGCCGCAAAAAACCAAACATTTTTACTCACCACTCAAATTCGGAATCTTAAAATTCCGCTTACATAAACAAAAACTCAACTACACTGTCCTAAATGTCTGAAACTATTAAACTAAATGTATTTTTCTTCCAAAAAATTGAATAATGATCCTTCATCTCATATAATAGAATAAAATTAACCTAAAACATTATGAAAGTAACATTTCTTTACAAGAATCTTTCCAAGTCGCAAGAGAAGGATTTTGTTGATTATGTAAATCAAAAATTGCCAACAATTAAAAATTTGTTATCAAAGTTTGCTGCTGACGCGTGCCTGTTGAATGCTTCTATCGAAAAATTCGAAAAACACGACGCTTTCCAGGTAGAGTTCAATTTATCACTTCCAACCAAAACCTTAAAAGCTACCGAAGCAAGTCACCATATAACTAAAGCTGTAGATCTTTCTAAGGATCGCTTGGTTACACAAATAAAAAAACATTTGGACCTACTCAGAAATGATAGGTCTCACAAAACTATTCGCAAAAGCCAATCCATAAAATCCGAGGTTCAGTCAGAAATTCCACAAGTATGAGCAAAATATCATTAAAGGAAGGGCAAAGAATCACGGGTAAGAGTATCATTTATCTATTACTTTTAGGAAGTGCCAAAACAGTTGCCGGAGTCGTTACCGGCATGACAGTTATTTTGGCAGATGCAATTAGTACATTTGCCGATACGCTCGGCCTTTTTGCTTCATATTTTGGACTCAGACTTTCAAGAAAATCAGCTGATAAAAATTTCGAATATGGATATTATAAAATTGAAACCCTGGCAGCATTCCTCGTATCAATAGGGATTATTTACCTGGGGTATAAAATTTTTCGTGATAGTATCGAGTCATTATTCGTTGTTGAAGAAGGAGCATTCAGGTCTTTCGCCATAACCACAACCACGATTTCAATTATTTTTTCCTACAAACTATATAAAAGACTATTTAGTGCCGGTAAGAAGCTTAATTCTTTATCATTAATTGCCAATGCCAAGGATAAAAAAATGGATGTAATTTCAGGTGTTGCTGTCCTGGGATCAATTATTGCAAATTATAAAAATATTCCATATTTCGAAGGTGTTATCAGTATAACAATTTCACTATTAATATTAAAAGAGGGGATTTTGTCAGCAAAAGAGTCGGTATTTTTCTTATTGGATTATTGGAACGATCCTATTTTAAATAAAAAGATTAAAAAGGTGCTCCTGCGTAATAAAGATTTGGTGCATAAAATTAAAAAGCTTCGCCTGCGTAGAGCGGGAACCTATATTTTCGGGGAAGCATACATTGAAATAAATCCATTTGCCGCAATGCAGGATCTCCGCGATGAACTGCGTATCCTCCAGGAAAAAGTTAAAGAAGTAAATCCGTTTATTAAAGATTTTTCAATATTTACTCACATTACAAAAGCGCAAAAGCTAAAAATTGGGATTCCTCTAAAGTCGGGAAAAAACCTAAAGGGCATTGTCGCGTCTAACCTTAAAGAAACTAAAGGATATTTATTTGTAACAATACATAAGGGAAAGATTAAAGATAAATACTATAAAAAGCTCGAAAAGAAAAATAAAAAAACTATTGAACTGGCTCGCTACCTTAAAAATGAAAAAGTGAATATCCTAATAGACAACAAATTAAAATCATTACTTTACTATAACCTAAGAAGAACTAACCATATCCTGATCTATCCGAATTTTGCTGATCTCAAAACAGCCGAGAAAACGGTTGATCTCCTATTAATCGATACTTAATGATTTGCATTCCAATTAAAAAGGCTTCTATTCGGGAACTATTGAGTACTTTGGATAAAGCAAATAAACTTTCTGATTTATATGAAATTTGGTTTGATGAAATACAGGACCTAAATAAGGAGCAAATTTCTAAAATTTTTAAAAAAGCAAATAAACCAATTATATATAAATATTCTAACAATAGTAAAAATTTTCAGAATATATTATCCTTTAAGCCAAAATACATTGATGTAGATTTTAATTCAGCCCCGGTCTTAATTAATGAGATCAAGGACTTAAGCCCAAATAGCAAAATAATAATATCATATCATAATTATAAATTAACCCCTCCCCTGAAGGAACTAAAATCAATCATTGAGAATATGTGGAAAAAAGGCGCTGAGATTTTGAAAATTGCAACCCGGGCAAGTTCTCTTTCAGACAGCCTCCTGGTTTTAAGCCTTTTAGAAGAGCTTCACACAGAGGGAAATAAAGCAATTTGTATTTGTATGGGCGAAAAAGGACGAATTACCCGAAGTACTGGACATATTTTTGGGAATTATTTAATGTATGCACCGTTTGATAAAGAAGATTCAACAGCTCCTGGGCAAATTACAGCCGGGGAGCTAAAAAGAATAATTGAATTAACTTAATTTTATGTCATTAAATATCGGAATTGTGGGCCTCCCGAATGTGGGGAAATCGACAATTTTCAATGCATTAACAAAAACCGCAGCTGCTCAGGCGGAAAATTACCCTTTTTGTACAATTGACCCTAACGTAGGAATTGTTGAGGTCCCGGATAAAAGGCTTCATCAACTTGCCGAGGTTTCCGGATCAGAGAAAATTATACCGGCAACAATTAAATTTGTAGATATTGCCGGATTGGTTAAAGGTGCAAGTAAGGGGGAGGGACTGGGCAATAAATTTTTATCTCACATAAGAGAGTGTGAAGCAATTGCCCATGTGATTCGAGCATTTTCAGATTCTAATATTACTCATGTTCATGGAGAGATTGAGCCCGGAAATGATAAGGACATTATTGAGTCAGAATTATTAATATCTGATACCCAGACTGTAGAGAAGCGGCTGGAAAAAGCAAGAACAGAGGCCAAATCTGGAGACAAAGAAAAAAAATCATATCTTGAGCTAATAGATATGGTATCGGAAAAATTAAATGAAGGAGTATTGGCCAATGAAATTGAATTAAATGAGGAACAAAAAGAGCTGATTTCGGATCTTCATCTTCTTACAATGAAACCAAATCTATATATTGTTAATCTTCATGAAGATGATATTGCCGGGGCCGACAGAAAAGAGTATGCTAAAAAATTAGGGTTAAAATCTGAAAATCAGGTGATTTTAATCTCTGCAAAAGTGGAACAAGAATTAATTGGATTTGATGAGCAGGAAGCGAAAGATTATTTAAAAGATTTGGGACTTGAGGCTCCCGGGCTACATGCATTAATTAAATCCGCTTATGAAACACTGGGTTTAATCACATATTTCACATCCGGACCAAAAGAAACTCATGCCTGGACAGTAAGGAAAGGGGCCAGTGCACCAAAAGCAGCAGGAGTAATTCATACAGATTTTGAAAAGGGTTTTATAAAAGCTGAAGTAATAAACTGGGAAGATTTTGTAAATTGCGGATCTGAAATTTCCGCAAAAGAAAAAGGCTTATTGCGAATTGAAGGCAAAGAATACTTAGTAAAAGATGGAGACGTAATACATTTTCGTTTTAACACATAATTCTAATACTTGGATTTTTTGTGTTTGAAGTAATTAGTAAACAGGTAAACATAAGCTGATAAAATTCCACCAATAAAAATTGCCCAATTTTTTTCAAAAGCAATTTCATTATATTTGTAGCCAATATTAACAATTGATATGGTTAAAACCAGGAACATGGTTAACCAGAGTATTTTTCCCGCACGCACAGAAGGGAAGTACTTTTTTAGAATATGAGTGAGATAAAAAACTGTTAATAAAGGGAAGAAAATTTCCAAATAAAGCATGGCCGCCGAAAGTACGGGATAAGCTGAAAATAAACCGGCAAGAATAGATAACTTAATCAGATAAGAATGAAAAAGCCAAATTAGGAGTGATCCAATAATTCCTGAATAAAACAGTATAAGGCCCTTATATCTTACTCTATGAACTGATTGGACACCTTCGATTTGCTTAATTTCTTCAAAAATCTTTGAAACCTTAAAATGCTGATCCAGCACAATAGTTACAGAGAAAAATGCGTAATTAAATAAAGGTGGTGACCAGCCTTTAAAATAAGTCATATCTACTGAGTACTTATATGCAATTTTAGAAATATCTTTAACAAGGCCATTTCTGTTACGAGCTAAAATTTTCATAGAAACCTTAATTAAATCTTTATTTTCTTCATCAAAAGTTGCTTCCAAATTAAAGCTTTTGTGTTTTGTCCCTTTTCCACTAATAGCCTCTACTACAGTGGTAGGCTTTAAGTCTCCTGAACCAATTGAAATAAAAATATCCTGCCAATTTTTATATTCCCTGGACCTGATATCCAATAATGATTGCCGGGCTTTTTTAAAGCTTACATTTTTCCAATAACCAAGTCCCGCAATATCAAATTCCTTTTGAAGTAAATCTTCACCACTTTCAAGCTTCTTACTTTTACTTTGTTTTTTTAGGGAATTTTTTATACGTTTTTTCGCCAAATTGGTCTTGGCAAAATAAAGCCAGTAGTGCTCCGGCATTGAATCACCTGAAGTTAAAACATTTACCACATCACCAGTATTAAGTGCAGTGGTTATTGCCTGCGAAACCCCATTCACACTCGCCTTTATCGCTTTATGTCCAATATCTGTATGAATGGCGTAAGCAAAGTCAATGGCGCTGGCCCCCTTTGGAAGATCAATTGTTGCCCCCTTTGGAGTAAAAACAAAGATCCTATCCTCCAAAATATCAGATTTTAGATTTTCCAAATATTCACTGGCTCGATTTGTGTCATTAATCGCAACCGCTTTATTGAGCCATGAAGATTTTTCATCACCCGAAATTAAATATTTATTTGTAAAGAAACTTGAAGCAATACCATAATCAGCCTCAAGGCGCATTTGTTTTGTACATATGTGAATCTCAGTTAGTACACCGTCAATACCAAAAACACCTGTATGCAGGCTTTTATATCCATTGATTTTTGGATTTGCTATATAATCTTTAAATCTATTCGTTTTGGGAATAAACCTGCCATGTACGAGCCCCAAAACCGTATAGCACTCCTCAGTTGTGTTCACTACTATATTTATCCAAATTCTATCATCCAGATGAGCAGCAGTTTTCCCCACGGCTTTCAATTTTTTATAAATATTGTAAAGGCGACGTCTTCGTTCTTGCACTGTAGCATCAATATTATGTTTATTAAGAAGTTTTTTTATGGAGGATTTTGTACGTATAGTTACTTTTTTTTGAGCCTTGTTGTGTTCTTCGAGCCTCTCTTTAATTTCTTTGAACTGCTTTGGATAAAGATACTTAAAACAAAGATCTTCAAGTTGGGATTTTAGCTCATGGATACCGAGTAAATTGGCTATAGGTACAAAAATTTCAAGAGTTTCTTTGGCAATACGTAGCTGTTTTTCTTCAGCAACAAACTCAAGAGTATTCATGTTATGAAGCCTGTCAGCTAACTTTATAATAATTACTCTTGGATCTTTAGCACTATGAATGAAAAGTTTTTTCAAAGTTTCAATTTTAGAGGCAGACATGGTTTTTTGATATTGAACCCTGGAGAGCTTGGTAATTCCATCTACCAAAAAGGCGACAGTTTCGCCAAATGTTTCTTTAACATCTTTAATCGTGTGATCTGTATCCTCGGGAACATCATGCAGTAGAGCACTAACCAAAATATCTTCATCTGCCCTTAATTTAGAAAGAATTTGCACTACTGAAACCGGATGAACTATATATGGAGTAATACCATCTTTACGAATCTGGGAACGGTGTGCTCTTTCAGCAAAGTCAAAAGCTTTTACAAAATTTTTCCTGTCAAATTTTGGCAGGTAAACCTTGATATCCTTTATGATATCCTCCAGATCAAAGTATTTTTGATAATTAATTGGTGTCATAAGCCGCCCTTGCTTAATGATAATCTATATCTTTACAAAAAATCCCGATTAAGTCAAGAAGATTGATTTATATTTGAATAGTTAGGGAAAAAAGCTTATAATATATAGATAATAAAGTATTATGAACGAGGAAGATAACAAACAGGATTATAGTCTTTTCGATAAAAACTATTCAAATGATCCTTTTCGTGAAGAATTTTTAATATTTGACCATGGAAAAGATAATTCCGAGCATAAAACATTTAAATTAAACATAGAAAAAAGAGCTAAACCTAAAGATGAAAATAAGCCTGCTGATCCGCCTCAAGCAAAGAAGTCTTTATCCGGCAAAGCTAAAAAAACTTCAAAACATAAAAGTGCACCCTCATCGGAAAAAAGAACAATAAAAGAAATATTTAAAGATACGGGAAGGCAGCTGCTTGCAACATTAGCAATACTTTTGCTTGGATTTTTAATATTAAACTGGTCAGCATACTATCAAATAGGAAAAAATAAATTATCAGAATGGTTTGGAACAAAAGAGGACAGTCCTTTAGAGGTTTTTATAGAGGAAGAGCCCGAGGAACTTACAGAAGAAGAGGAGCTTCTACTTGCAAATAATGATAATCTCGAGCAATCAGAGCTAATTCCTCCTTTAGATATTGAAGTGAGTCCAATTACAAACAGAATAATAATTCCAAGAATTGATAAAAATGTGCCGGTAATAAATGTCAGCAGTGAAAATTTGCTAACTAAAGATTGGGGAGCCCTGGAAAAAGAAATTCAGGCAGCATTGCAGAACGGAGTAGTTCATTATCCTGGAACCAGTATACCGGGTGAAGGCGGCAATGTTGTAATTACAGGACATAGTTCATATTTTCCATGGGACGCGGGAAGGTTTAAAGATGTATTCGCCTTATTACACGACGTTGTTATAGGAGATAAAATAGTGGTTTACTATAACCAGGACAAATATGTGTATGAAGTTAGTGAAATAAAGGTCGTTCTACCCGGCGACATAGAAGTTTTGCGACAGGACATAGGGGATAAGCTTACTTTATTAACCTGTACGCCGGTTGGAACAAATTTAAAAAGATTGATAATAGTTGCTGACCCCACAGATAAAAATATTAAAACAGTTAGCAATAAAGTTCTAAGGTAGATCTTCAAAGATTTTCCAATTCCTCAAGTATTTTTTCCTCCTTCGATTGTTCTTGAACTTCTTTTTTCTGCTCTTCTTCTTTTATTTCAGCCATTCGTTTTTTCATTTTAGCCTCATCCAATACAGTTGAATGCTTGCTGGATATCTTTGCCATTTCAGCCTCATATTCCTGATCAAGTTTTTCAAGTTGTTTTTTTTCATTAACAAGTATATCCCGAAACTTCACTATTTGTTCTTCAGTCATAATTGGCATTATCTGAAGCCAATATTCACGTTCATCAGTATCCATTGATTCGGTTTCGAATATCAGTTTAATAAGATCTGGAAATTTTTCACGCACAAGTTTGGGAACAATATATTTAACTTCAGCATCAATAATATATTGTTCTGCAGATTTATTCTTATCAACAACAATTGTACCTGTATTATTAGCGCCGGTCTTTTTGCTTGAACCTGGATTGGAATTGGTTGCTACAGGACCAGCTGTTTGTTTTTGTTCGTTTACCATGTATCAAGTATATTAAATATTATCGAATTTCACAACAATTATTATTCGGATTTTTTAGATGTAGTTTCATCATCATTTTTTGATTCAGTTTTTGAACTGGAAGATTCTGATTCTTCTTTTTCTTTTTTTGAATCATCCTTAGTTTGAGTTTCGGATTCCTTTTCTTCTGGAGTGGAAGAAGCTTCGGATTTTTTAGTTTTTTCAGGTTCGGGGGGAACAAAAGATATAAATTTTGAAGCTTGGTCAGAGTCAAAATAATAAGCATGTTTGATATTCTCAGGCAAAATATCGTTTATTGATTTTTTTATAACTGAGCCACTAGTTTTATCGTAATACCAAACAAGTCCACCCTCCTTAAGCACTCCGCTATATGTAATATTATTCTCATCGAATAGTATTAGAGAGCCCTGGCTTAACTTTTCTTTAAAATTTCCTTCTTTTTTTACTTCTTTGTAAAGAGTAAAAGTGTCCGGGGGATTACCCACCGGCTTTAATAGCTTTTCAACTAAAATATTTTTTGAGCTGATATTACTTTCTCTTCCCAGCAGCTGGCGGGCAGCATAATTTGCAGAGGCACTGCTTACTTCAAGCCGGGGGTCAATAGAAAGCTCCAGATTTTCTTCAGGGGGAGATTCAATTCGGTTTTTCATATCTTCAACATCTAACTTATTAAGTGAAGATGCTTGATCAAGTATTTGTTTTGGCGAAAATAAATCTAAAAGCGGACCATATTTGGCCATTGCAGTAAGTAAAGTGATAATTGCCTTAGAAATAGGACCGGGATTAGGCCCAGATTGCTCCTTCACAAGCTCAATAAGCTCCGTATATTTATTATTCGGCAATTTTTCAGGAACATATTTGCTCAATACCGGTTTTAAAGCCTTTACTAAATCAAGTGCAAGCTCTTCCTTATTTTCTTTAGATAAATCCAGATCAAGCATAACCGGGTTTCCCATTTCATCTAATATTTGATCTCCATTTTTCAAAATTTGAATCTGATTTAATTCAGTTAAATAATTAAAAGTAATTCCACTATTTGCTGCTATCTCTAAATAAGATACATAGCTTAGTGGAAACTCAATTCCAAGCTCATCAAAAAAATTAATAGCTTCTTGAACTTCCGGCTTCAAATCATCAACAGAAGATTTTGGTGTAGAAGTTAGATCCGTAGCTTGCTGGTCTTCAATAGCTTTTATACCATCATCTTGTTGCCGGGGCGTACTTTCATTAGACTCCCTTAGTCTTTTTGATTTGGCACGAATTTTTTCTGACATAATACTAAATTATAAAAACATCACCGCCTTTGCTCTCAAGCCTCTCTTTGCTAAGCCTTAAACGCGAAACAAGATTTTCCATCTGAACGGTTTCTCTAAGATTATTGTCATATAGATTTTTTATTTCCCGAATCGCATTTAACATATTTTGTGCTTCAAGATCATATCGGCCCTGGAGCTCGGGGTTTAAATCATCATAAACCTCTCTATTCATTAAAGTCTGTGCTTTGTAAAGATCTATTTTCCCATCATCAACAAGAGAAACAAGGGTTTTTAGAAATTTTTCATCATCTTCACTCAAGTTACCATCCAGTCGAAGAGGCTTATTAAGGCCTCGCTGGGTATCATCATCTTTGTAAACTGATTTTTGTTCTTCTTCAGATAATTCCATGACTTGATTAGTATTTGAATTAATCATAAAATTATATCAAATATCGACTCTAAAATCAATCAAATGAATAAAGAAGAAGCCAAAAAGAGAATACAGTTGCTTAAGAAAAAAATTCAAAAACTGAATTACAAATACTTTGTCCTTGATCAATCGGAAGTTAAAGAATCTGTCCGCGATTCACTTAAAAGGGAACTAATAGAACTTGAAAACAAGTTTCCGGAATTTATCACTCCCGATTCACCAACTCAAAGGGTGGGCAGTACATTATCCGGAAAATTTGAGAAAATTAAACATACAACTCCCAAAAAGAGTTTGTCAGATGTATTTAGCGATGAGGAAATTATTGAATGGCATGAAAGGATTAAAAAGTTGGTGTCGGGCAAAATTGAATTCGTTTGTGAGCTTAAAATTGATGGTTTAAACATTACGGTTCAGTACAGAAAAGGAGTATTTGTTAGAGCCTTAACCAGAGGTAACGGGAAAATTGGCGAAAACGTGACTCATACGGTAAAAACAATTGAATCGATTCCGCTTAATTTAAATGAAGAAGTAGATTTAGAGGTTTCAGGAGAAGTTTTCATGCCAAAAAAAAGTTTTAATAATTTAAATAAACTGCAGAAGGAAAAAGGTGAAGCACTTTTCGCCAATCCCCGAAATGCCGCAGCTGGTACAATAAGACAGTTAAATCCCAAAATTTCGGCAAATAGAGGCTTGGACATGATATTTTATCACATTGATAAAACAAATATTAAGAATATAAAAACTCAGGAAGAGTTACTAAAGAATTTAAAAAAACTTGGCCTTAAGACTTGTAATGAATACAAAAAATTTAAAAATATAGCTGAGGTCATTAAATTTTGTCATACCTGGCATGATAAACGTGAAACCCTGGATTACGAAATTGATGGAATAGTAATAAAAGTTAATGATCTTTCTCAACAGAAAAAAATGGGTATGACAGCAAAAAGCCCAAGGTACGCAGTGGCTTACAAGTTTCCGGCAGAGCAGGTTACTTCTAAAATTATTGATATAATTTTACAGGTGGGGCGTACAGGTGCTATAACGCCGGTTGCTGTGCTTAAACCAACCTTGGTTGCAGGTTCGGTTGTTTCCAGGGCAACACTTCATAATGAAGACGAAATTAATCGAAAAGATATACGGATTGGCGACACGGTAATTTTACAAAAAGCCGGAGATGTTATCCCTGAGGTTGTGGAGGTAATCAAGGATTTAAGAGATGGTACTGAAAAAGCGTTTCATTTTCCCCGAATTTGCCCAATTTGTGGTGGAAAAATTAGCAGGAAAGAAGGGCAGGCCGCATATAGATGCGAAAATCAGGATTGTAATGCGAGTAAGGAAGCTTCTTTTAAACATTTTGTTTCAAAAAAAGGTTTTGATATTGATGGGCTTGGACATAAGGTGGTTATTCAATTGATTGAAAATGGCATAATTCAGGACCACGCAGATATATTTTTAATAAAAAAGGAAGATCTTTTAAATCTTGATTTATTTAAGGAAAAAAGAGCGGAAAATCTTATAAATAGTATTAAACAGGCTAGGCACATTAATCTGGATAAGCTCTTATTCGCACTGGGAATTCGCTATTTGGGAGAGCAGGGCAGCTACGATTTTGCAAAATACTTACTTAAGCACAAAGTTCGATCAAAAAAAGTGATCAAGAAGTTCGGGCGATTTGATTCACAAAAAGAATTATTTACGGATATTGAGGA
>WJKE01000108.1 GCA_014729275.1 Candidatus Peregrinibacteria bacterium
CCCCCCCCCCCCCCCCCCCCCCCCCCCCCCCCTCCTCCCCGAGGAGGAGGACTCCATCGGCCCGGCCCGGGCCGATATCCCCTGGGGCCTGATCGTATTGATCATGGCCCTGGGGGGACTCCTCCTCCTAGGGGCCATCGTGGCGGTAGTGGCTGCGCTCGCGTAGCCACTACTGCCCATCACCTCCCCCCGTCGCAATAAACCGCGGCGGGGGGCTTTCCTTTTTAATTTTATTTTTTACTTGACATTAATTAGCTTCCCTCTAAAATAAACCCCGCTAATTCAGAATTTATCCGTTAAGCACTTAAATTTGTTAAAGATTAGATTATCCCGTACAGGTAAGAAATCACAGCCAAGCTTCAGAGTTCTGGTACAGGAACACTCAGCAGCAGTGAAAGGTGGCAAGGTCGTAGAAAACCTTGGTTACTACAAACACGCTGCAGATCCAAAAGAATTCAAAGTAGACCTTGATAGGGTTAAATATTGGCTTTCGGTCGGCGCACAGCCATCAGACACAGTGGCTGTTTTACTTAAAAGTGAAGGCGTAGACGGCATGGACAAGTTCATCGCACCTCGCGACAAACAACGAAAAAAGAAGAAAGAGGTAGAAGAGGCTCCGGCGCCAGCAGCAGAAGCTGCACCGGCAGAATCTGCCGAAGGCGGCGGAGAAGCTACTGAGTCTGCCCCTGAAGCTCCGGCAAAGGAGGCCGCGAAGGAGGAGGCCCCGGCAAAGGAAGCTACGGCAGAACCGGCAGCAGAGGAATCAAAGGAAGATCCAAAAAAAGAAGCTCCACCCGAGGAAGAAAAAACCGAAACAACACCTGCCGAAAAACCTGAATCAGAAAAATCGGCCGAAAAAAAAACTGAATAAAGATCAATATAAAAACCTAACCACCTTATCATGGCAGAAGAAGATCTAAATTCTATAGACAAGGAATTTGTTGAATTCGTTGTCAAAAATATTGTCGAAAACCCGGAAGATGTTGAAGTCAGCCGTGAGATCGATGAAATGGGAGTCCTTCTTACTCTCAAAGTAAACAAGGAAGACATGGGTAAAATCATCGGAAAAAGCGGTCAAACCGCAAAAGCACTCCGCATTTTGCTCCGAATAATCGGTTCAAAAAACAATGCTCGAGTGAATTTAAAGATTATTGAACCTGAGGAGGAATAGTGTTAGAATAACCTCATCCTAACAATACTTATTATGGCAAATGGCGCTACCAGCGACAGTCAATCAATCGTAGAAGCTGCTGCAAATTATGAAATAATGGAAATCATCAACAGAGGACTTGCATGGGCAATTATTGTTGCCGGCTTTTTATCTGTTGTTTTTATTTTTGTAGGAGGCATCTCCTTTATCCTCTCCGGAGGGCAGGAAGAAAAAATTAAATCCGCTGTCGGCACGATCCGTTATGCAATTATTGGTTTGATTATCACGATTCTTGCCACAGTTATTGTGGGAACTGTTGGAAAAGCTCTTGGTCTTGATATTATCCAATACATTAATTTTGGAGATATTATAGACACAATCACATCCATCACTTCAAGTGCGGGAGGTGAACAGCAGAGCCTAAATTAAAAGCTATTTCACAGATTCAATTCCCGATACTATAAGATGCTTCCAGTCATACGGAAATTTATAAGTTTCGGTTGCTCTTACAATGCCCGCAAAAATACTCCAGGGATTATCCGAGGAACAAATAAACGCGTTCCCCATTTCCTTATTAGGATTATAATCTGTTAATTCTTCCCTTTTTATACTCACGGGAACAAGTCCATGCAACAAAAATTCTTCAACATCATTAAAAGAAAAAGGCAGCACAATATCGCCGGCATCCAAAAGTAATTTTCTATTTTTTCTGCTGTACGGAAATAGTACTTCAGAAGGCATAGTTTCTAAATTCGTATCAGCAAGTATCACTATATGGGCATCCAGAACTTTTGTGCCAATCGCAAGCTCTTTAAGCTTGTTCGCAATTTTTTCATTTAACTCATTATCTAAAAATGCTGCAATTAAAGGTTTTCTATGTGAAATTTTCATCGCAGAACAAAAATTTTTTTTAGCTGATTTTTTATCACACAAAATTTGATCCACAGAATTCTTCGGCATATTTAATTGATATTATTTTTTGCCATTCTTCTATTATACCTTATAATAAAGAAAAAGTCGAGATCACGCTTCTTGACGAATAAGAAAAAGATTTTATTTTAATAACTTCCCCAATCTTGAAAAAATTAATTCTAATAGATGGAAATTCAATTCTCCATAGAGCGTTTCATGCAATTCCTCCCATTCATACTTCCACAGGGCAGATAGTAAATGCGGTTTACGGCTTCTCGTCAACCCTTATCGGAATCCTCCGGCTTCATGAGCCCGATTACATTGCAGTTGCCTTCGATATGAAAGGCAAAACTTTTCGCCACGAAAAATATGAAGATTACAAAGCAACTCGCGTAAAAGCTCCCGACGAACTTTACGAGCAAATTCCAATAATTAAAGAAGTCGTAAAAGCTTTCGAAATTCCGATTTTTGAGCTTAAGGGATACGAAGCGGACGACCTTCTGGGAACCATGGCGGTACAGGCAGAATCAGAATCAGACCTAAAAACCTACATCTTCACATCTGACCGTGACGCAATGCAACTTGTAACCGAAAAAATCAATGTTATTTGTCCCATAAGCGGAGTTAAAAAAGTAAAAATTTATGAGCCCGGGGACGTAGAAGAAAAATATGGGCTAAGGCCCGATCAAATTACAGACATGAAAGCCCTTCAGGGGGACTCATCGGATAATATCAAAGGCATAGCCGGCATAGGAGTAAAAACCGCCCGTGATCTTCTTCAAAAATATCAAACAATTGAAAATATTTATAATCACCTCGATGAGCTCAAACCCGCAGCCAAAAGAAAAATGGAAGAAGGTCGGCAGGATGCGGCCATTTCAAAGGAGCTTGCCACAATTATCACGGATGCGCCAATGAAACTTAAGGTTAGAGATTGTGCGGTTCATGAATTTGATGCCGACAAAGTACGCTCTCTTTTTCGAAAACTTGAGTTTTCAAGGCTCCTGAAACAATTTGACACCCTTGATAGAAATTTTATAGCACGCAAAAAAATAGAAAATAATCCGGCTCAAGCTTCCCTGTTTTAAAATTTCACAAAGAACTAAAAATCAACAAAAAGACCGAGCAAAAAAGTTGTGCACAAGGACCTAAAATTCCAAAAATTACAAGAAAAATATTTAAAAAGAATTGTAAGCTTATCTCATTTCTAGTAATATCACATAAGAAAGGGAAAAGGGCATATAAATAAACAAAAACATGGCTAGATCTAAAATAGTTGCCAGCCTCGATATAGGTAGCTCTAAAATTAGAACCGTAGTTGGAATACAAGAAGAGGACAATCCGGTGCCTAATATTATTGGTGTTGGTATCGCACCTTCAACCGGACTTAGAAAAGGGTCGGTTGTGGATGTTGAAGAAACAATAAATAACATTACCTCATCTCTTGAGGACGCGGAAAGAATGGCTGGCGAGCCTGTTTGCCATGTATTTCTGGGAATTGGTGGAAGCACTTTGGAATCGCTTAACAGTAAAGGTGTAATTGCAGTTGCAAAAGCTGAAAATGAGATTTCCGAGGAAGATGTGGACCGTGTACTTGAAGCGGCACAAGCGGTAACAATTCCTTCGAATAGGAGAATTCTTCGTATAATTCCAAAAACTTTCACTGTAGATGAGCAAAAAGGTATTAAATATCCGGTTGGAATGACAGGTATACGACTTGAAGTTGAAACGCATATTGTTACAGGATTTGAACCGATTATTAAGAATATCGAAAAATGCGTTATGCAGTCGGGAGTGGACATTGATGACGTGATTCCAAATTGCATTGCCCCTGCTGAAGCTGTACTTTCAAAGCGGCAAAAAGAGTTGGGTGTTGTAGTTGTAGATATTGGATGCGGAACCACTACGGTCTGTGTATTTGAAGATGGCGCAACAATCCATACCGCGGTTGTTCCTGTTGGCGGAGAAAACGTTACAAACGACGTAGCAATCGGAATCCGAACATCAATCGACACAGCTGAAAAAATTAAAATAGAATATGGGTCAACTCTTCCCGAAGACGTAAATGACCGCGAAACAATAGATCTCTCCCTACTAAGTAAAATAGACACGCATCTTGTTTCCAAGAAACAGGTATGCGAAATTATTGAAGCACGATACCACGAAATTTTTGTACTTGTAAAAGACGAGCTTGCAAAAATCCATAGAGACGGAATGCTTCCGGCCGGTGTAATTTTAACCGGAGCCGCGTCAAAAATGCCGGGCGTAATCGACCTGGCTCGTGAAACCCTAAATTTACCTGCACAAATTGGATTTCCACAAAACTACGATGGTGTGGTCGACAAAATAGATGACCCATCATACGCGACATCTATCGGATTATTATTATGGGGATCAAGATTTGAATATAGACAACACACAGGCTTAAACCTTAAAAACCTGAACTTCAAAAAGAGTTTGGGTGGTATAACCAATTGGTTTAAAAAGCTCGTACCTTGAAGTGTCAAGCAAAATTACCTTTTACCTTGACAGTATGTCAAGGGGTTGATAATAATGAAAACTCATAACACATCATGACTAAAGACTTTATGAGCACAGGCGATAATCAAGATTTAAAGAACCTTTTCTCCTCAAAAAGGGAGCCCGGAGCTAGTCCGGTTACGCCCCCAAAAGCAAAGGCAATGGAGGTTATGACAGAGGTTACTCCTGTTGCTAATATTAAAGTTATTGGTGTTGGAGGAGGTGGTGGAAACGCTGTAAACCGAATGATCAAGGCCGGTCTTAAGGGGATTGAATTCATGTGCGTTAACACTGATGCACAAGCTCTTTATCATTCTGAAGCCGCTACAAAAATTAATATTGGAAAAGCAACTACACGCGGACTGGGGGCCGGCTCAAATCCCGATGTTGGTAAGCAGGCTGCGGAAGAAAGTGTTGAAGAAATTAAAGAAGCAATCGAAGGAAGCGACATGGTATTTATTACATGCGGTCTTGGCGGTGGTACAGGAACAGGTGGCGCGCCTGTTATTGCGAACGCAGCCAAAGAGCTTGGAATTTTAACGGTTGCTGTTGTCACAAAACCATTCACTTTCGAAGGTCAAAGAAGAAAAACTCAGGCAGATGAGGGACTTGAAAATTTAAAGAATAAAGTAGACACATTAATAACAATTCCAAACGATAAAATTCTTGCACTAATCGACAAAAAAACACCTTTAAACGATGCCTTTGCGGTTGTGGACGACGTCCTACGCCAGGGTGTTCAGGGTATTGCCGATCTTATCACTGTTCACGGAATGATTAATGTGGATTTTGCGGACGTAAAAGCGGTTATGGAAAACGCAGGTTCGGCCCTTATGGGTATTGGTTACGGTACAGGCGAAAACAGAGCTGGAGACGCAGCCAAAGCAGCAATCGAATCACCGCTGCTTGAAATGTCTATTGATGGAGCAAAAGGAGTACTATTCAACATTACAGGTGGAAACGATTTAAGCATGTTTGAGGTAGATGAAGCAGCCCGCGTAATCACAGAAGCAGCCGACCCCGAAGCAAATATTATATTTGGTGCGGTTATCAACGACTCTTACACGGGAGAAATTAAGATCACGGTTGTCGCAACCGGATTTGAGTATAAACAAAATGAAGGAAATCTTGTTCGACCTCGTTCAGCATTCTCAGCACCTCCAAAAACTCCGGGTACGCCTCCTTCCAAAAAAACCGACAAATCAGCTGACGGAATGCCAATAAAACACTCAGATAACGAGCTGGATATCCCTGCCTTTATCCGTAAAAAAATGAATTAATAACTCTCATAAAATTCATGCTATTATACTTACATGAATAATAAATGGGACATTTTTGTAAAACAGTCAGAACTCGGCAACATCCATCAAACTTCAAGCTGGGGAGAGTTTCAGAAAACAATTCCTTACCGCGGAAAATACCGGATCATCCCCGGGATGGGCCTGGTGGTTCGTTACAAGCTCCCCAAAGGATTTTCATGGCTCTACTGCCCCAGAGGACCACTTTGTAAATTGCGTCCACATGAAATTAAAAATTTTCTATCCGAAGTAAAAAAAATCGCAAAAAAAGAGCGAGCAATTTTTTTAAGAATAGATCCTCCGGTTTCAAGCTATCCAAAATTAAAAGGTTTCAGAGAAGTTTCTTACGGATTCCAGCCGGAACACACACTTATACTTGACCTGACTCAAAGCAAAGAAAATATACTTGCCCAAATGAAACAAAAAGGCAGATACAACATTCGTCTTGCGGAAAAGAAAGGAGTGGTTATTCGCTCTATAGATCCAAAAGATAAAAAATTTAAAAAAGCCATAATTACCTTTCACAATTTACTGAAAGAAACCTTCACGCGAGACAAGTTCAAAGGGCACGATGCCGCCTATTACGAAAACATGGTACGCATACTTGGCCAGCGGGATATGTGCAAACTCTATCTCGCAGAATACCGTGACGAAGTCATCGCTGGAATAATTGTCACCTTTTTTAAAGACACTGCAATTTATTACTTTGGCGCATCCGGCAATTCTCACAGAAACGTAATGGCCCCCTACCTTCTGCAGTGGACAGCAATCAAAGAAGCAAGGCGCCGCGGATGTAAAGTATACGACTTTTTGGGAATCGCCCCCTCCGGCTCCGTGCATCACCCATGGGCAGGTGTAACAGAATTCAAAAAAAAGTTCGGTGGCAAGGAAGTCTCTTTTGCTCCCACACGGGAATATGCATTTAAACCGTTACATTACTACCTCTATCGAATTTACAAATTTCTTAGGCTCTTGACTGGGAAAAGGTAAGGTTGACGGAGATATAGTGTGTATATAAGGGAAAAAAGTTGGGGATATAATTTTGTATGCATGCCCTTTTATTAGGAAAACTTTTAAACAAGACCTATTTATGGTATAATAACATGAATAACACATTATTATGCGAATAAAACCAAATTACATTTTAATCCCTCTGGTAACGGTTATTGTTGCCCTATTAGGCTCATTTTTTACAGAAATGGGCATGGATTGGTACAACCAAACACTGGTAAGGCCGGAATTAACACCGCCAAGATGGGTTTTTCCCGTAGTCTGGAATGGCATTTTCATACTTACAACAGCTTCCGCCCTTATAGTGTGGAACAAAGAAAAACGCGATATAAAATTCTTATGGTTCCGTTTTAAAAGAACACCCGACGCAAAATTTTGGGTAATAATTTCACTCTTTGCCCTAAACGCGGTGCTCAACGTACTTTGGAGCCTGCTTTTCTTTGGTATGCGCGAAATTTGCGCAGCCTTCACAGAAATGGTTATTCTTGAGGTTACAATACTTTTGTTGATAGCACTAATCTGGCGCATTTCAAAAATCGCCTCTTTGGCATTACTCCCCTACGCATTATGGGTGGGATTCGCCACTTACCTAACTTACCTCATCGCGTCCCTAAACCTCTGATGAACCCGAGGCCGCTTCCAACTGAGCAATAAAGTTGCTAAGCTCGCTATCTGTAAAAGATTCAATTTCTGTATAAGAATTTTGAAGATTCTTTATTCTTTCCCTAAGTTCAGCCTTAAATTCCTCAGTTTGCTCATTCGAATTTAGATATTTTGTCCATTTACCAATAACACCTTCACCCTGCCACTGGGACCAGTCATTTAAATTTGGAGGAAGATCATTACTGCCAAAAAGCGCATTATTTAAAACTGCTCTATAATGCGGGGCTTCAACTGTTTCAGGCGCCGCAGGAATTTCCGGTTGAGCCTGAGTTTCAGGACCTCCCGGAAGTTTTTGCTTAGCAGATTGCAAAGCTTTAGCCAAAAGATTAAAAGCCTTTTCCTTCCCTCTCTGATTAAGTAAAAATTTTTCTTTAAACATCGTTTTATTATAACATTAAGCCAAAAAATTAGCAATCGCTTGCTCTATATCAGAAAGGGTATGCATTTTCATAAGTTCCATCCTTAATTCTTTGGCTCCAACAAAGCCCTTTGCATACCAGGCAAGATGTTTGCGCATCATCAAAAAGTTGATTTCAGGTGTTTTTTCGTGCATGTAACGCGCGTGTTCCAGGGCTATCTTAAGCCGAGTTTTTATATCCGGCTCCTCACCTCCAAAAAACCAGGGCTTACCAAAAATCGCCCGGCCAACCTCCACTCCGTCTACCCCAAATTTTTCGATTTTTTCATATGCCGCTTCCATAGAATGTACATCTCCATTACCTGCGCAACAAATCCCCGCATTTTTTACCGGTTTGGCCGCAGCTCCAATCTCATCCCAATTAGCTTCAGCGGTATACATTTGCTTCAAAGTTCGCCCATGAAAACAAATCATATCCGGCTTTTCCTCAGCCAAAATACTCGCCCACTCCACAGAAATCGGCTTATCATAACCGATCCGCGTTTTCACAGAAACCGGAATCATACGTCTCTCAGGATCAGACCTACGCATCCGCTTAACTCCTTCAATAATATTATCATGCACGCCCGCATCTCCCATACTTATTCCATCCGCAAAATCCTTAACACCCATTTTTACAGAACGGATAATCTCCCGCGCAAGATCCGGAGTTTGAATAAGCCCCGCTCCAGAACCATGTTTCGCCACTTTATTCACAGGACAACCCATATTTATATCAATTCCATCAAAACCAAGACAACACAGCATCACCGCCGCCTTATAAAAACTTTCCACCTCCACACCATAAATTTGCCCGATCACAGGCCGCTCCCCTTCCTCATAAATAAAAGCCTTAAGCATTTCATCGGCACCCCGCGCAAGACCCTCCACATTTGTAAATTCAGTCACAATAAAAGAGGGACGACTATACTTAGCAATCATATGCCGAAAAGCCGCATCCGTAACTCCATCCATAGGCGCCGGCGCAATAATCGGCCCAGAGATTCCCAATTGTTCCTCAAATTTACTCATGACTCGCATTCTACCACAAAAAGCCATGTTGACAAGTCTGCAAAAAAGGCTATACTAATCGCTCATAAATTTATTTATATGCGCGAAACGCCCGAACAGAATGAGGAAATAGGGGAAGATGCCAATCCTCAGCTCACAGCTGAGCAGTTTATTGAAAAAGTAGAAGCAATTTCTCCAAGGTTTAATTTGTCTTCATTAAAGGAGGAATTTGTAAAATGTTTTGATGAAGCGATTGAAGAAGGTATGGATCCCAATGAATACTGCGCAGTAGTTCAGTCTTACCTCCAAAGTTTTCTAAGGTTTGAGACGTTTTTCTATGCACTCGTAAGAAAATACAATATCGATATTAAATCTAAAGAAGCAGCGCTTTATATAAAAATGCTTAATAATGATGAATTAAGGGAGTTTGTGGAAATTTTTATTAATCACTTAAGTATTTTGAAAATAATGATGAATTATGAAAAATTTCGAAGCATAATTCTAAGCATTACAAGTGAGAGGGAGTTCAAAATTAAAGGGTTGAATGGTGAAATACTACATATAATCGATGTGAAAAATTTACTTTCAAATTCACCGGGTTACGTTAAAGAATCTCATGTCGCCAGCGTTCTCTCGGCTACAGATCAAATTCTTGTTAAAAGACTCGCAGAATTATTTGGCGAAACAAACAAGGAAGCATTTAGTAAACTATTATTTTTATCCAAATTCGGAGTAGATATTGCCTCTCACAGGCCCGATTCCAAGGAAGAAATTACGCCTGAGGAAAGAGATGAAAACTTAAAAGAAATAGCAAATAATTTCTATGAGGCACTACTTGAAGGATCAGCAGAAGTTAAGGAGATGATAATGAGAGAAACACTGTTAAATTATAAGGATGAAGAGGAATATTTTAAAGGAATTTCCAGAACATATCTTAAGGTATTTATGCATCTTACGGAAACAGGCAGTGTAGAAGTTTTCAAATATGCAAAAACCATGGCTATTCACATGAGTATACTATTGGCTGTTCATCTTTATGCAAATAAGTACGACAGAGTCTGGACCGATGAGTTAATTGATAAACTTGCAGATTTTATTATTGATATTGGAAAGTCGAACAGTATTAATATCCAGAGACCGGATTTTAAATTGAAAAGAGGAGATTTTTTTTATGGTTCAATCCATTCAGTAATAGCCAACGTAATAAAGTCGCTCTCAGACGCATACCCTGATTTTGATAAAGAAAATGCAAATGAACAAATAGTGGCTAAAATACCAGATTATGAAGACGTGGAACTCATTGATCACAATCCGGCAAAAATAATGCGTAAAATTCTATACCTGGACCAAAACCCCCTTTTTACAGCAATGGAAAGAAAAAGGAGTATTATGGATTTATTAAATGATAAAGAGTTATTGGATGATCCGGTAAATAGAATGGAATTATTACGATACATAATTTTTAGATGGGCTCCTCAAGCAGGCCCCAAAGAACGAGAAAGGGGGCTGTTAAAAGCTGTTAATATTATTATCAATGCAACAGACGATTTAGTCGAACTCATTAATACCTTTGATTACTGGGGGACAGCATTAAAAAAATTCAAATCAACAAAAATATCAGTATTACTAAAAATTAAAAAAGCAGAACTGTTAAAAAGAATAAAATTCAATCCTGAAGATCTCGCTTTATTAATAAAATCTTATAGCCCTCAAGGTTTGGGCTTGGAACATGAGCTAGGATTTGGACGTTACATAGGGCCAAAAATTTTCAGAGAATTGTTAATTGATGAAGAAGCTGATTCCCCAATTTTTAAGAGTTTCTTTTCACATCTTTCTTCTCCTGATATCGACACATTTTATAATACTTGTGCCATAATTAATTGGTTGCTTTCAATAGGCCCAAAGGCTCCGAAAAATATTTTGGAAGGGTTTGGATTTAATTGCTTAAATGGCAGCGATAATTTATCCAATAAATCAATAATTACTGCAGTAAGATATATTGCTGAAAGAATGGATGAATCAAGTAGAAATTCATTTTTGTTATACGTGGCTGGAATTGTATTCAGAGCTGAAGTGGATTTTGGATATATGTCCGACTTCAATATGTACAAAAATTGTCTGGGGACATTCTACGAAATTTTTGAATATGCAATTTTAAAATTCAGAAAAGATTTTGAAGAAGCCCAAAGAACCGAGCCAGAGGAAAAAACTGAAGATGAACCTGTCAAAGCTGACCCCGTAAAATTACTTCAATCTATTGATGCATCGAAGATTTCCAGCCAAAGAAACATAAATGAAAGCGCCCAAAATATTAGAGATAACAGAACCATCCACCTTGGTGATGAGCCGCACAGAATTAAAATTAATGGAAAAATTGAAAGCCATTTAAACGATATTTTCGAATATGCCCTGGTCAAACGCGACAAAATGCTAAAAAAAGGCAAAGGACAAAGCCTAAAATGTTATGTGAAACTATTCACTGCGGACGATCAACCGCTTTATTGCAAGCTCGACCACAACGGTAATTTGATTATCCGAATCCTTGAAAACGGAACAGAGAAGGAGTTAATCAATAAAGAAAATTGTAAAAAATACAATATTGCGCCTAAAGTTTTCATTGAAGTAAATTTCCTGATTCAGGAAGTATTGAGAGTTATTTATATTCGAAAGGAAATGCCGATAACTCCTCCTGCCGAAACACCGGAATTTCAACCGGAACCGGCAGCCGAGCCGGAACCAACCCCGGAACCTGAATCCGAAGCGGAAGCAATACCCGAATCAGCGCAGGAAGCAGAGTCGGAGCCATCACCCGACCCCGAACACAAGCCGGAACCCGAACCGCCGACTGAACACCCCATCCCCCTAACAACAGAAAGGAAAAAATCAGACACAATGTACGTAGACCTTACTGAAATTGAAAAAGCCAAAAACCAAAGAGAAGCAATGGATGAAAAAGATAGAATTAAAAGGAGCATAGCTACCGCCTATAATATTTTCGGCTGCCTACTGGACGGAAATCCTCTCCCCTCAGATGACATGCCGGACGAATTGGAAGACCTTAGATTTTACATGCCAATGAGATACCGTTCAGGAACCTATTTCCACGAAATAGACCCGGTTGAGGTTTACGCCTTACTTGAAAGCGGCGACCAAACAATCGACAATATTTACATGCGTACAGGAAGAGCATTCAGCAAAAACATACCTTACAAAGTTTATCCGTTTTCTTCCGGATATAGGGTAACTCAATCCCGCCCAAGCCGATTAGCCAAAGACAAACACGAATTTGCAGTCATGCAGGGCGACGAAGAACTAGACCTTGAATCAACAAGAGGCGATCTATCATTTATGGTGGAAGAAAGCCCCCGCCTAAACAGACTTTTTGATCGTTTAGGCGAACTCCAGGAATTCAGCGAATTATCCGGTAGCTCGAAATTAGCTTTTAGAGAATTTTGCACACCAACTGCCCTACAGCAATTTTTAGAAGCAAAAATCACCGAAGTTCTCAGCGAATTCGAAGACAGACGCGAATCTGGTGAATGGCAATTAGAAGATCTAAAGGCTTGGTGCAACCGCGAAGTCCAAAAAATCCGGGACCGGCACACACCCATTGAAAGGAAACTCAAAAAAACTAAAGTTAATTGCGAAAACGGAACCCGGGAAAATTTACTGCACTTCCCCCACGGAAATTTCGAATTTAAGAGGACCTTCAATCAGGGCCGCTTCCGCACAATGAGAGAAGTATTTACTAAATTAAGAAATAATGGAAAAATCATCAAATACACCTGAGTTAAAAAGCGAAGAACTCACAACTAAACAACTTAAGCGTCCATCTCAAGGCCCGGCAACTCTACGAGAACTTATCCGAATCTACGCACAAAAAGTATTCACCGAGAACGAGGAGGAATAAACAGCAATTTAATTAAATATTTATGGACAGTACAGTTAAATACATAGGCCTACACAACCCAGAGCAGATCGATATTGAAGATTTAGCTCGATTCGAAAGGCAGATCCTCAGAAGAAACAGAGAGGTGAATAATTTTGAATCTTTGCTTGGGACGGAATTTTCCGGCTATGACAGGCTTTGGGCGGCAATAAAGACCCGAGATCTTTTTGGTGCAAAATATGTTGCTCGTCTTTTGCATAGGAAAATTACAGATCGTGCAAAGAACGAAATTACAATGCTTGAGCAAAATGTTGATCCCCTCGTCCTTATAAGAATAAATAAATTCTTACGTTTAATATTTGGTGAAGAATCGTTCTGCTCAACAACGGTTAAGGAATTAAATGATGCTGGTATCAACATTCCTCCGGATTGTATTGAACGATATTACAAAAATTGAAATAGATAAATTAAGGGCTTAGATTAAAGAACAATCATATGGACAAGCAAAAACAGCCTTAGAAAGTCTTGCAGACAAATCTATACCTGTACCGCCCGAATTAAGAGCGGAAGTTAACAATAGGCTTAGGGAGAATTTATTATCAAAACTTGAAGATAGGATAAGCGAAGGTCACTTCGGCAATGCAGACATTTGTATTAGGGAGCTTGAAGCGCAAGGCGCCTCTCTGTCCCCCCGGAATTAAGACAAGCAGTTAATGAAGGGCTTGGACAGAAGTTAATGCCAAGATTGGAAAAACACATACGCCAAAAAAACTTCACAAGCGCAGGCTTAACTTTATTAACACTGGATAATAGAGGAATCACGGTCCCTGAACATTTGAGAGCAGAAATTATAAATTCCAGAAATCAACACTAAAAATGGTGGGCCGGGAGGGTTCCAGACTTTTTAGGCAAAGTAGTTACAATTCAAATTCTTCAAATTCACCTTTCTCAATATCCAAAAGCACCTGATCAAGATTCCTGTTTATTTGATCTACAACAAAAGGATTATTAGCTGACATATTCATCCCGACTTTTTTATCTTTCTTTAATCGAATTAATAAAGGAACAATTTTCTGGTTTTTCGAAACCGCAAAAACTATCATTCTACCCTTTACTTTACTTCCAATTCTGACTTTAAAGAATTGAAAATCATATCTACCAATACTAACCTTCTGTGCCAATCCTTTCACTACTTTTCGTGCACCATCCAACAAATCATCAATGCTAAAAGATTTTTGCAAAGGTTTAAATTCTCGATTAGCAATGTAACTACTTAATATCAGCATTGATCTATTTTAATAATTTTGCCAGCTTCTCAGCTTTTTCATTTATAGAAGAATCCTTAAAATGTAGCTCGGAAACTTCTTCCTCAGGCTTACTGATAACACCAATATTTATTTTTCCATCAATAAACGCCTCCATCGAAAAAATAAGCAAAGATTTTAAAGTAATACCTTTTTCCTTTGCTTTTTCCATAGTTTCTTTCTTAAGATTCTGATCGGCGGTAAATGAAATTTGAGCAAGCATATACATGTAGTTAAAAACTATTTTTAGCATAGATTAAAAATAGGCCTAGGTCAATATTAAAATTTCAAAAACCTCGACACAAGTCTAGACTTTTATTAAAAATCCTGGAGTAAAGGGAGGATGCAAAAGGGCTAAATAGGTGTCATTTTTTCGAGGGCATAGTTGGAGAAGATTGATAGATTAGGTGGTTTGTGGATTTTTCAATTACATTTTACCCCTTTTTCTATGATTTTTTAACTTTTTTCGTAAAAATTTTAGGCTATCTTTTACTCTAACTCTAGCCAAATACTCAATTTATGTTTCGAAAAATTGGCACCTTTTTAGAAAGAGAGGTTGATTATTTAAAACAAACATGGTATAATTTAAAAAATTAATGCTTAATTAATAAAATTAACCACAAAATAATGGCGAAAAAATATAAACAATATCCCTCTCCTGAAGAATTAGACACAAAACAGGAGCAGTTGGAGAAATTTGAAGCAGCAAAAACCGCAATGGAAGGCGTAGGAATAGAAGTCGCCCCCGAATTATTGCAAAAAATAGAAGAAGTATCTTCACAAACAAGAGAAAAATTGCCAAAGTGGATTACCGAACCCCGGTGGATAGAAAAGCTGGAAGATTTAAAAGAAAGCCTCACAAAAGCAATAGGAAACCTGGAAGGAGTAAAAGGCACAAAAAGACAACTCGCATCCCTTAATCGTCAGCTCGAAAAAGTGGAAAACGCTTTAAATCAGCCAAAAGAATATCTTCATGGAATGAGCAGAAAAGAGTATGCGCTAAAAATAAGCGGAGAACCGGAGACCAAAAGAGGAAATAAGGAGCTTACCCCTGAAGAAATGGAAGAAATCCTAAGTAAACTCGAAACAAGATTTGACACCAACACACAACTGCACGAAGGAATAAATTGGAGCGATGTAAAAGCATCCCTTGAAGCAGACCCTGAAGCTATATGGAGCCTCGCTCAAATGGAATCAGCAGGACACGAGCCTGATGTTTATCATGATGATAAAGATAATTTTTATTTCGGAACCTGCTCCAAAGAAGCGCCTAAAAGCGCAAGAAATTGTGTTTACGATAAAGAAGCTGCCGATAAACTTAGAAAAGAAAATCCGAATGCCAAATTCAATGGCAGCGCGGTAGAAATGGCTGATGCAATTGGCATTAGTCTTATAACACCTGGTCATTACAAAGATATATTACAAAAGAAAGACATATTTGATGAAACAACATGGAACTGGCTATTAACACAATCTGACATTAGGTCAAGCGGCGGTGCCCTGAATGGCAATCGTTATGAGGGCAACGTCTACGTGTACCAGAACCGTGCTTACATTCGCAACGGTTACAGGGCGTGGCGTGGCTCGCTAAGGGTCAAAAAAATATCTGCTTAGGCTTTTGAACTTTAATTTTCTTTTTCTTTTATTTTTAAGCTCCCCCGCACGGGGGAGCTTTTGTTTTTACGATATTTGTTGTAAATTCACTACAGCG
>WJKE01000109.1 GCA_014729275.1 Candidatus Peregrinibacteria bacterium
ATTAACCTATCGTATCTTTCACAACTTCAAAGGTTATCTTCACATGGGGATATCTGATGACGGGAGATACAACTCTAAAGACTTAGAAGTACCTCTTATTGAAATTGAAAAGTACATCAGACATATTAGAGCTGACAATGTTCTAGAACTAGCAAGCGGTCACGGTGCTAATACCCTGTTTTTGGCAAAAAGGAACCCAAATGTGCACTTTTTTGCAATGGATTTATCCACTCGACCTAAAAAAAAGTTTAGTGAACTTGATAACACTAGTTTTCAGATTGGAGATTTTCATGATTTAACTAAATACGACAAAAACTCAATAGACCTGGTTTTTATTATTGAAGCTTTGTGCCACGCTTCAGACAAAGGGAAAGTTTTGAAAGAAGTTGCCAGGGTTATAAAAAAGGGAGGTATATTTATAGTCTTGGATGGATACTATTCTTCTCCCATATCAGATCTATCGCCCGACGAACAGAAGGTTTGTGCCCTCACGTCTGCAGGAATGGTAGTGGGAGAATTTATGTATTTAGAAAATTTCCATTCACTGATTGAATCAAGCGGATTTGACATAATCGAAGAAACAGATCTGAGTGAAAAAGTCTTACCGACGATGGAAAGATTTGGGAGACTGGCAAGAGTTTTTTTCAGGCTGGGTATAATTGCAAAATTATTACAGAGAATTTCGCCGAATATGTTTATCAGAAACAGTATATCTGGTCTGTTAATGCCACTTCTTATAAAAGATGGAATAGCAAAGTACTACAGACATGTACTGATCAAAGATCGGGACGACCCGACTTGAACGGGCGACCTTACGCACCCCATGCGTACGTTCTAGCCAACTGAACTACGTCCCGAACTTACTACCCACTAACATTTATGCAAAATCCGGTTCTTTACACGCAAAATAACACCCATCAACAAAGTCTCACTCAGACAAGACACTAATTCCACATAAAGTCTCTAATAATAATTATAAACCATCAGCAAAAAAAATCACCCAGCCCTACATGTCAAGTCATGAGAAATGTGAACTACCAATCGAGGTTGTCTAAACGAGACTTTGTAAATTTTCTAGGCGTAGTATAGACTAAGATGCTTTTCAAACACTAGTTGTAAATAGGTTTATAAGAAAATGTGGGTAGTAATGAATACAATGGTATTATTTAAGGATAACAAAGGCTTGAAGATTTTTAGCCAGGTTTATCTGTGATCGGTATTTTTGGTTTGATATTGTGCTTCAAAACAGATGATACGAGAGGTATGGTGCACGTATCTATTGCTCCTCGATCTGCAGCGGTTAATTGCTTGTATTTCATCACTCAACGATTATACCGTTGCAGTTCGTTTTAGAACTTAGGGAACTTAGGAGGATAAAATGTTCATGTGCTATATTTTAGAATAATGCAACACTGGTCAGAATATAATAATATTTGACACAAATCGTTACCGAATTTATTTAGCTCATAGACTATTTTAATTCTTAAGAACTTTTAAATGCCAAAAAAAATCGGAATAGTAAACGGAGGCGGTGATTGTGCCGGATTAAACGCAGTAATCGAAGGAATAGTCCGTTCTGGGTCAAAACTTGGGTATGAATTTTTGGGATTTCGTAAAAGCTTCGAGGGAGTATTGGATGCTGATTACAAGCAATTAAAGGCTGAGGAAGTTGAAGACATCAGTCGAAAGGGAGGTACAATTCTGCGTACTACAAACAAAGGACGTTTTGCCGCAAAAGTCGGTGACGGCGAAGACAAACAAATACCTGAAGAAATTTTGGATAAAACGAAAAATGTCTTAAATAACCTTGATATAGATTGCACTATAGTAATAGGCGGAGATGGTACCCTATCAGGAGCGCTACAACTACAAGAACGTAAAAACGTAAACATAGTAGGGGTCCCAAAGACCATAGATAATGACCTGATGGGTACAGACAAAACATTTGGATTCAGTTCTGCAGTAGATTTTGTAGTCAATGCTCTAGATAAAATTCATACCACAGCCGAAAGTCACAGTAGAGTCTTTATTGTGGAAACAATGGGGCGACACGCCGGATGGATAGCACTATACGGAGGTGTAGGCGGAGGAGCAGATATTATACTAATCCCAGAAATTGAGTTTAATTACGAAAAATTAATCGAAAGTCTACGCAGCCACCAAAACCAGAAAAGAGGCTACAGTCTGATCGTCGCAGCAGAAGGAGCTAAGTCTCATTCAGGGGATCTTTCAGTAATCGATGCAGGTACTGGTAAAGAATGCGTATTGGGTGGAATTGCAAACGAAATCATGAATGAAATAAACAATCGCACTGACAACGAATTTGAAATACGCACCACCGTCTTGGGACATTTACAAAGAGGCGGGTCACCAAACGCAGAAGACAGAAATCTGGCTCTGCGTTATGGCGCTGCAGCGATAAAGGCAGTCTCAGAAGGTAAATACGGGCAAATGGTGAGGATCAAAGGTAATCAAATATCTACTGTTTCAATATCAAAGGCCGTAGAAAAATTGAATTTAGTCACTAAAGATAACGAATTATACAAAGCCGCCCAATCTTTAGGGATTAATTTTGGCGAATAATTTCATAATATTTTCTTACATTTTGTAAAAGGTTTGTAAGATATTTTTGAAATAATAATATATGGGCGCAAATGTTACTAAACCTAAAAAAATCTTGCTCATTGAGGACGATCTTACCCTGGCTTTTTTTATCCGCAAGAAATTGGAACATACAGGATATTTAGTAAATGTAGCCGGCAACGGTCATATAG
>WJKE01000110.1 GCA_014729275.1 Candidatus Peregrinibacteria bacterium
AATCCTTCCACCAGCCTCATTCAAAATAACATCAGCTGCGCAAATATCCCATTCAGCGGTTTTATCACTGGTATTTAAATATAGCTCAGCACTTCCTTCCGCCACTTTACAAATTTTCAACCCCGCACTCCCCGACTCAACGGTTTTATGTATCCCTAAATCACGAACCAATGCCTTTTCAACCTCCAATAAATGAAATCTACTCACCAATAATCTAATCTCCTCAACCTTCTTAACCTCACTAACCTTAATTCTACTCTCCCGACCTTCCCCATCTCTACAATAAGCCCCTTTGCCTTTCTCAGCAAAATACAACTTATCTTCCAAAGGCTTATAAACCAAACCCAGCACCGATTCTCCCTTACAAGCCAAACCGATCATAACTGAAAAATCACCGGTATGATGAATAAAATCCTTAGTACCATCAAGCGGGTCCACAATCCAAACCAAATCAGCTTCCAATCTACTAAGATCCCCCCTACTTTCCTCTGACAAGATTGGATAATCAAACTCCCCAAGTTCATCCAAAATAATCGCCTCAGAAGCCAAGTCAGCCTTAGTTACAGGACTTTCATCATCCTTATATTCAATACTCAAATCAGTTTTATAAAAATCCAAAAGCCGCTTTCCGGCTCTCACTATTGCCCTCGCCCCAACTTCAAACTCATTTTTATAATAAAAATCCATTTTCCTTCAAATAATTAATAATTTTTTCCACAGATTCATCCTCATTTTCTTCTCTACAATCAACTTTAACCTCCGGATACTCAGGGTTTTCATACGGATGAGAAATGCCCGTAAAATTTTCAATCTCCCCTGCCCTGGCTTTTTTGTATAAGCCCTTAACATCCCTTTCTTCACAAATTTCAATTGGAGTATCAATAAACACCTCTATATAATCCTTAACTCTACTTTTAATTCTTTCCCTCTGCTCCTTATACGGCGAAATAAAACTTGCTAAAACAAGCACACCATTTTTGGCCAACAAATTTGCAATATAAGCCGCCCTATCCAAATTTTTCTGTCTATCCTCCTTAGAAAAACCTAAATCACTGGATACAACCTCCCTCATAATATCCCCATCCAACCTTTCAGACTTCACCCCCAATTCATTTAAAGCATCATAAACCTTATCCGCAATATACGATTTCCCCGAACCGGATAAGCCCGTAAACCAAAGGACACCACCCTTCTTCAGCTTCAACTCTTCTTTCTTTTTATAATTTTGCAAACCGAGTATAACCCCGGCTCCAACAGTATCATTTGTAAACTCATCAATAATAACAAAACTTCCTGTGCTCCGATTCTTCTTAAATAGATCAAAAATCACAGGCTCCAAGAAACGCATTTTCACCTTAGCAACTTCATTAACATTTAAGCTTTCACCCTTTTCCCTATGCAAAGTATCAATATTAATTTTATGCACCAATGAATCTATATGCCCCCGAACAGTCCTGGTGCCGCACTTAATTAAATATTCCTTTTTGATCTTTAAAGCATTTTCGTTCATCCAACAAACATTTGCCGTAAATCTATCAGAAAAATAAGGAAGATTATTCTTTCGAGCGATCACATCCCCCCTACTTAAATCAATTTCATCCTCTAAAGTCACCAATACCGATTCAGCCGCTTTCGCAAATTCCTCCTCTTCCTCACCAATAAATATCTGCTTTACTTGTGTGTCCTTCATAGATGGAACCGCAATAACTTTATCGCCTTTTTTAAGCCCCCCACTTTCAATCCTGCCACAATACCCCCTAAAATCCTGATTAGGACGCAGCACCATCTGCACAGGCAGCCTAAGATCAATCAAATTCCTATCTGTAGATACCTCCACATTATCCAAATAATCAAGCAATGTCCTACCATTATACCAAGGCATATTTTCGCCGCGCTTAACAAGCATATCCCCTTTTAAAGCTGATATTGGAATAAACTGTAAATCAGATATCTCCAATTTCTCGGAATAAGCCAAAAATTCACTCCTAACCTTCTCAAACATTTCTTTTGAATAATCAACCTCATCCATCTTATTCACTGCAATAAGCACATGCTTCACGCCCAACAAAGACAAAATAAACAAATGCCTCTTAGATTGAATACGCATGCCTTTGCGCACATCCACAAGTATCATCGCCAGATTAGAATTAGAAGCCCCGGTAACCATATTTGCCGTATATTGCTCATGCCCCGGCACATCCGCAATTAAAAAATGCCTCTTCTCAGTATAAAAATGTAGATAAGCCACATCTATGGTAATCTTTTGCTCCCTTTCCGCCTCAAGCCCATCAGTTAATAATGCAAAATCAATTTCTTCATCAAGTTCTCTTCCAGCCTTATTTTTCATAGATAAAAGCTTATCCTCAAAAATCGAATTACAATCATGAAGCAATCGACCAATCAAGGTGGATTTTCCATCGTCTACGCTCCCTGCTGTTGTTAATCTAATTAATTCTATCTTCTAAGTGGTTAAAATTAAAAATACCCCTCTCTTTTTTTCGACTCCAAAGAGCTATCCGAGGTTTTATCAATCAAGCGGCTCTCCCTTTCAGACCGATTACACATTAACAGTTCCTCAATAATCTCATCAATACTGCTGGCCTTGGAGGGCACTGCCCCTGTTGACGGTGAACACCCTAAAGTTCTAAATCTACAATAAATCTCCTCCACCACCTCCCCATCTTTTTCCTGAACAAATTCATCAATCCTCAAATAAATTTCATCTCTTTTAATAACCTTTCTCTCCTCAGCAAAATATAAGGGAACAATTTCAATTTGCTCGCGCTTAATATAATTCCAAATATCCAGTTCCGTCCAATTTGATAGGGGGAAAACACGCATACTTTGTTGTTCGGATATCCTGGTATTATACAAACTCCACATCTCAGGCCGCTGCGACTTGGGATCCCAACGGTTATTAGCATCTCTCAAAGAAAAAATCCTCTCCTTAGCCCTGGACTTTTCTTCATCCCTTCTGGCTCCAACAAAAGCCGCATCAAATTTATGCTTACTCAAAATCTCAAGTAAGGGCTTGGTTTTTTTATAATAGATATAAGACTCACTATTCGCATCTTCAGGTTTAAATTTAAGAGCTTTTTCTTCTTCATTCTTATGAACAATCAACTTCGCACCAATTTTATCAACAAAATAATCCCTAAATTCAATCATCTCCCTAAATTTATATCCGGTATCAATATGCAGCAAAGGAAAAGGAATTTTTGCCGGATAAAATGC
>WJKE01000111.1 GCA_014729275.1 Candidatus Peregrinibacteria bacterium
CTACATCTTCGTGTCGATATAGATTCATTTAATGGCCTAAAATTTGGCGTTCCTAATCTATTAAAACTTTTTAAAAACTCTAATGTAAAAGCCACTTTCTTTTTAACTTTAAAACGTGAAGGAAACATATTCGAATATTTAAAATATCGAAAATTCCGCAAAAACAATAAAAATAAAAACAATGAATATCCAAATTCTATCCTAAAATCAAAAAAATCACGCAAATCTGAAATAATAAGGATGCTTTTATTCCCCAACCCCCTATATAAAAAAAATCAGATAATTAATGATATACTTTCTTGCGGTCATGAATTACAAATACACTGTTCTAAACATGTGGTTTGGAACAAACCAAGTCACAAAGAAGCTTTAAAAGACCTAAATGAAGCAACAATTATTTACAAAAGGGTAACCGGAACAAGTCCTTCCGGTTTTGCCTCACCATATCATTCATGGAGCGCAAACATTGCTCAAGTTATTAAAAATAGCAACATTAAATACATATCAATACACCACAACAAAGATTATCCGTATTTATGTCAACAAACAAACAAATTAAACATACCAATTACAATTAGCATAAGTGAGAAAAAAATTCCCATCTGTGAATACTTCGCACTTCAGGGATACTCCGGCAAAGACATTACAAAAAAAGCAATTAAACATATAGAATCCGAATCTCAAAAAAAAGAATTCCTTTCCACATACATTCACCCTAGAATTGAAGGGATTGAACTTTTTGAAGAATTCTCAGAACTAATTGAATATCTATCCAAAAACTATAACCTTAACCGAACTTTCTCGGACCTACTAAATCATTATGACAATAAAACCATTAACTAAAGAATTTGAAAAATCCTGGTCAAAATATCTTTTACATAATTCCGATGCCAGCATTTATCACACACTCAAATGGAGAGATATATTAATAAAAGAATATAATTTTAAACACAAATACTTAATTGCACTCAACTCAAACGACAATATTATTGGAGTTTTTCCAATCTTTTTAATAAAAAATCTTACCGGATCCAAACTTATTTCACTCCCCTGCTCTCAATGGGGAGGTTGCATAGTAGATAATGAAAACATAGTTGAAAAATTCCTAAACTATATTATTTCAAAAAAAAATGAATGGGGATACAAAAAAGCAGTAATAAAATTCAACAAACACCTAAAAAAAGATTATCCAAATTTTCAAAAACAAAACGAACAATTGCTTTGCAGCGTGAACACAAGTCTCAGCTTTGATGACTTAAAAAAATCATTCTCCAGAAATAAAAAAAGGAATTACAAAAAATGTAAAGATGCAGGAATAAAAGTATTCGATTGCACGAACCATAAAGACCTAAAAAACATTTACGAACTAGAGGTCAATTTAAGAAAAAGACAAGGTGTTCCAATCCCCTCCTATAAATACTTTAAACTCCTATTAGACACTTTTTCGAAAGAAAAAAATATTAAAATCATGGGAGCCAAAGACAAAAATAGCAACCTGCTTGCTGCAGAATTATTTTTTACCTTCAAAAATAACGCAGTTAATGGATATTCCGTAACTCAATCAAAGTCAAACAACAAATTATCTCCAATAACCATGGTTCAATGGGAAGAAATTAAACACTGCACCATATCCAATAAAATCCATACGCTATATTTTGGCTCAACAGACAAAAATGCAAGCGGGATACTTAAATATAAACAAAAATGGGGAACAAGCTGTAAAGAAATATCGAATCTATATTATCCAAAATCCGGAATAGTGACTAGTATATCAAAAAAAGGTAAAATCTATAGTCTCTTCTTGTTTACGCAAAAACTAATTCCAAAATTCATTTTCAAACGTATCGGCAAATACACAATCAAATATCTTACATAATTTGGCTTCAAAAGAAACAAAATGCTAAATTGTTAACAATTAATTTCTACGAATGGATAAAATCCCAAATTTCTTCATAGTCGGTTTCCCCAGAAGCGGTACAACCTCCATGCACTTTTATCTAAAACAACATCCAGATATTTTTATGCCCGAGTTTAAAGAACCAATTTATTTCTGTAAAGATTTGGTAAAAGAAAGTATTAATTTCCACAAAAAAAAATATATCTCCTCATACCACATAACAACTACTGAAAAAGAATATTTAAAAATATTTAAAAAAAGAAAAAATGAAAAAGCGGTGGGAGAAGCATCAGGTTGGTATTTTTACTCAAAAGTAGCTGCTAAAGAAATAAAAAAATATAACCCCAATGCAAAAATAATATTTTTAATACGTGAACCTACTGAATTATTATTCTCATTGCATCATCAATATTTATATTCAGGCAATGAAACAATTAAAAATTTTGAAAAAGCACTGAATAGTGAAAATTTGAGGAAAAAAGGAAAAAAGATAAACAAAAACATTCCATGGCCATCACTCCTATACTATTCAGAATTCATAAAATATAAAAATCATATAGAAAAATTCACGAAAATTTTCCCAAAAAACCAGATTAAACTAGTTCTTTTCGATGATATTAAAAGCAATACAAAAAAAGTATATAATGATTTACTTAACTTCCTAGAGGTTGACCCAAAATTTACCCCAGATTTCACGGTCAAACATGGATGCAAAACCGAAAGATTTCAAATCCCATACAAAACAACACTTAAAAAAATATTTACAAACTACTTCCCCAAATCATTAAATTATTTACTTGCTAAAATATTAGCAAAAATTAACACAAAATATATTAAACGTCCGGTTATGAATAAAAACTTAAGATCAAGGTTAAAAAAGAAATTTAAAAAAGAAGTTATTGAACTCCAAAAGCTACTAAATCGAGATTTAATAAAATTATGGAATTATGATGAATAAATATGAAACAATAAAAAATTGGGAAGATCATTGGGATAGGATGGGAAATAACAAATCGTCCTTAAACCAGGTCAACAGAGATAATGAATCAAGTATTTCTGATGCAAATTATATTAAAAAAATACTCAAGATTAATAAAACCGATCTTATTGCAGATTTTTGTTGCGGAAACGGACTAATTACATCAAAAACAGCTTTTAACTGTAAAAATATTACAGGTATAGATTTCTCAAAAAACCTTATAAAAAGCGCGATAGATAAGACAAAAAAACAAAAAAATTGTAAATTTATTGTTGGAGATATTACTCGAACTAATTTGCCTTCACATAAATTCGACAAAATTTACTGCCTTACTTCTTTCCACTATTTCCCAGATATGAAATATGTAAAAAAAGTACTAGAAGAGATGCTAAGAATATCAAAACCTCAAGGAAAAATACTTATTACTGACATACCCAACAAGAACACACTAGGTTATAAAATTTGGAAATTAATTCGAAACCCAGATCCTGACAAAATTCCTGCAATGGAAGAACTTAGACCCTCTGAATCATTTTATAAAAGGATAGTCCAAAGAGTAAAACTTTTATTTAGAAGGTTTACAAATAAAAAAGTCGAATCTGATAATTGGACCTGGTTCACTCAAAGTGGGTTCAAAAATCTAAAATTAGATAATGTAGATAAAATTGAAATACTTCCATCTTTCACGCCAAAAAAAATCTTGAATTACAGGTTTAATGTATTAATAACAACCAAGTGATAAAGATGACAAATCACAAAAAAATAATTTCAATATCCCTTACCATCGCCTTAGTTGGATTTTTTGCATATTTTTTATATGCAAACCAAGAGATCTTCAAAGAAATTCAAAACATCAATCCTATCTACATTCTACCAATAATTGTATTAATGCTCATTTTCCAATATTTAAACGGAGTATTCCTAAAAACAATCGTCAAACCCTACGACATCAACGTTAAAGAACATTTTCACCTATCCATTTCCGCAAATTTCCTTAACCTTATTACCCCATTTAAAGGAGGAACCGGAATGAGAGCCTTTTATATGAAAAAAAAATACAATTTAAAATATTCTGAATTCATAGCCTCAATGTTCGGAAATTACATTATTGTTTTTTTAGTTTGCGCAGGGCTCGGACTTATAACTTTCAGCATGCTCTACTTACTGTATGGAATTTTTAATCTCTACCTTTTTTTAATTTTCATAGGAGTCATCCTAGCGACTATAACTTTACTAAACTTCTCGTTTAAATTTAAAAAAGAAAACTTTTTCACCAAAAATTTAAATAAAGTCCTTAAAGGGTGGGAAGTTGTAAAAAATCACAAACGAATAATCCCCCTTTTAATATTACTTCCAATAGGAGGAAGACTTATTTACGCTTTTATAATAATGTTCACCTTCAAAGGTTTAGGAATCGAAATATCTTTCTTCAAAGCTTTATACCTATCAGTATTCCAATTGTTATCGATATTCGTAAATATAACACCAGGCTCCCTTGGTATAACAGAATCATTTTTTTACCTTTCATCCGGTATTATAAATATAAAACCGGAACTTGCGCTTTTAGTAGCACTTATAATCCGATCAATTAATATAATTTTTCTTCTAAGTCTAGGCCCAATATCAAATTTTATTCTCTTCAAGAAACTTAAAAATACTGGAAAGTCCATTCCCGTTACTTACGACAAAACCATTTAAATTAACAGGATTTTCTTTATTAAATGGAATAACTTCACCATCCAAATCGCAAATCCTTCCACCAGCCTCATTCAAAATAACATCAGCTGCGCAAATATCCCATTCAGCGGTTTTATCACTGGTATTTAAATATAGCTCAGCACTTCCTTCCGCCACTTTACAAATTTTCAACCCCGCACTCCCCGACTCAAC
>WJKE01000112.1 GCA_014729275.1 Candidatus Peregrinibacteria bacterium
AAGCTGTGATATAATCACTTTCCCTGAATATTCAGGGATTTAACTTTGTTTTGCCGGGGTGGCGGAATTGGTAGACGCAAGGGACTTAAAATCCCTCGCAGGTTGCACCTGTGTGCGGGTTCGAGTCCCGCCCCCGGCATTGTCTCACCCCTGTAAAACCCTTGATATTATTGGTTTTTTGTTTGTTAGAACCATCACATCCGTTGAAGTCCATTTACAGCATTTTTCACGTTTTTTAAGGTTATTTGTGCCAAAATTGTGCCAAAATTGTGCCAAAAATTTGAGGGGGATTTATAACGAATAATTCTATTACATTAATAGTTTGATTGGAGAGAATATGGATATAGTTGAAAAAATTTTTAGCCTACTTAAAAAGCTAGGCGAAGGCAACCTAAACGCATATGAAAAACAGATTTTATTTTCTGATATTTGCCGATTTAGGAACGATATAACCATCAAAGAGTTACAGGATGAAGGCTTATCCTATCTTGGCCAGCACTTGCTAGATAAACTGCAAGAATGGGTCATAGGTGGAACTTTGAAGTTGGAAAACAAGGAATTACCATTATTTAAGGACTGCACACCAGAGGAAGCATTTCAAAATTACAGAACATGGACAGATAGAGAAATTGATTTAATGCTAGACCGTAAGCATCATATGGAGAATATAAAATCCATTGATGGAAAAGATTTTTATGAGTCGGCAGAAGCTAACATTTTTTGGAGTACCCCAATACGTAACCCGGAAGAGAACTACATTGGAAAAGAAGCTAGAATAGATATTAAGTTCAGACCCCAAACAAATTTTCAGCAGACAGCAAGAAGAAGAGCGTTTGACCAATGGGAATTTAAAACTAAATACATGAAGCAAAAATATACCCAGTATTGGGCATATATGCAGTTTGAGCCTGCAGAAAGTAGACTATGGAGCTTTTTTGCTGTTATTGAGCCTGGGGATTTTATTGCTTTATGGAATCAAGAAGCCGGGAATGATCCATTTCCTGACACCGAAGAACGCCTGTTGATGCCGACTATTCGGCTTGAGTTTTTGAAGAATCCCAATGTTAAATTATCGGAGGTTTATAAGAAATTAAAAGATGATGGAATTTACACAAAAGGACAAAGTGTTTTTTACGATAAAATCAGCAGAGAAGCCATTATAGATGATTTGGAAAAGCTTGAACACCATGCAGAAGGCAAGCCCGGCAGTTTGGGGAGTTTGCGGACAGTTTTAAAAACCAAAATAAAAAATCAAAAAACTGGAGAAAAACAAAATTTGATCAATATTGAAGTCCACCAAGATAGATATATTCAAGCCCTAAGGTTTTCTAATATGAGTATAGCAAAAAATAAAGTTATAAATCTGGTATTTAGAAGGATTCTAGAGGATTTAACACAGACTAGAAAGCGGTTTATATCCGAATTTAAAAAAGATGCAAAAAGGGGCAAACTCGAATTTTATGGTCTGGAATTTTCATGGGAAAAGGGCGTTCATAATCCCGAAGCTGAACTAGATGCATATATGGAAGACTGGAATGCCAGAAATGAAAAAATTGGAAAAAAAGCTTCTTTGGGGGGGTGATATTTCTCCTTAAGGGGGGTGATATTTCTCATCGTTTTAGCAAAGTGCACAGAAAACTGTGCACTTTTGGCGATTTCATTCCGGTGTTTTCGAAAATACCGGAATGAAATTCCGCTTATATATAGTAGAGGCATTTAATTCAATCATATATCTTCTCCAATAGATAGGATATCCCCGGCTGGCGGGTGTGCACAAGCACACCCTTGCCGGGGATATCTGCCCCATGGTTTCACAACTGTGAAACCGGGGCATCTTCCAGAATTAAAAATTCACCAGAAAAAACAAATATGCTTTAAGGATTTTATAAATTTTTTTAGATTGAAAATCTGGCCGGGGTAGAAGCCCGGCCAGTAGCATTTTTAGACTAAATAAGGAGTCATAATGAAATTAAAAGAAACTTATAGTGATTTAAAACTACTCGAAAGTAAAAATAAAAACAAATTCAGAGCAAAATTTATAGAAGCCGATACGGCCACAAAGAATGGCCGTGTGTACCCACTAAGTGTGTTACAGAAGGCCGTAAGAGATTTCTCAAAGAGGCTGGAAATTAGCAATGCCAGTTTTAAAAGCCATTCATCCAGTGAAATAAAAGATGTTTCACATCTTATTGAGAAAATATGGATGGAAGGTAAAGCAGGGTACATTGAAGGCCGATTAATCCCCACTGCTGTGGGTAAAGATGCCATGGCGATTATAGAAAATGGTGGCAAAATAGGTGTGAGCATGAGGGGCACTGGTACAATTCAGAAAAGGAATAATGAAGAAATAGTTCAGCCTGATTATGAATTACAAAGTATTGACTTGGCACTTAATCCGGCCTTTGATAGGGCACATATTCGGCCTCTGGGAGAGGCTTTTACGGGAAGGAAAAAGCAGATGAATGAAAAGGACATAGAACAGAAATATATGAGTGCACGAAGTGCCGGATTTGATGGCAAGTTATCAGATTATAAAACCCGTATGAGCTCCAAGAGTTACCAGGACAAGACCATGGAATTCAATTATGTGTACAGTAAAAAGTGCGGATACAGTGGCACATATGAGGATTATAAGAAGGCCGTTGAGGCTGGAAAAATCAAGTTGCGTTTCCAGAAGTTTTTGATACCTATGGAGTAGAAATGCGGGATAAATACAGGTGCAAATTTATTAAAGAAAATGGAGAACGATGCCGAGCGATCAAACAAAAAGACAGTGATTATTGTATATATCACGATAAAGAAACGGTCAAAAAAAATAGAAATATTATAGATGAAATTGAAGATGGAATATTTACAGATTTAGGACTCAATGAGTCCTCATGGAA
>WJKE01000113.1 GCA_014729275.1 Candidatus Peregrinibacteria bacterium
ATAAAACAACTAAATCTTTAAACAAAGTTATTAATTAAAACAATAATCTGCATGAAAAAACGACTCGTACGACTGAGCCGACGCTGCATTTTTATTTGAGGTAAAGAAGGCACTATTTACGATTGAGCTTTTACAACCAGCTCTTCTTCATCCCGATGGCACCTTATATGGACTCCAAATAATAAATCTTCGGGAAAATCCTGGGAAGCAATCCAAATCTGCCTGACTTTTTTACTGAAATCGGGCAGAGCTTTTAAAGCCCCCTTGATACGGGCATCATCGAAAAAAGCAAAAGGTTCATCCAGAAAAATAAACTGCATCCTGCCTTTGGCTTTGTCCACAAGCTCATGAGAAAAAGCCAATCTCAATGCCAGCATAATTTGCTGCCTGGTGCCGCTGGAAGCTTCGTCGAAATTCATGAAATCATGTTTTTCGTTGGAGAAAATTTTGACGGAAAAATGTTCATCAATCTGAATATGGCTGTAGCGCCCCTCGGTAAACAAAGGCAGTGTTTTTCCTGCCAAGCGAATGATTTCCCGGTTAAAATTTTTGGCCAGATAATGGATGGCTCCCTCCAGAAGCTCAAGGGCTGTTTTTTGAATGTTATAACGTTTCTTCTGACTCTCTTCTTTCGTCATAAGATCGTCTTTAATATTCCGGAGTTCATTCACCCTTTGCTGTTTTCTCTTTTCCTTTTCCATTTCACGTTCAATCTCGGAGAGATGGACTTCTCCCTCCCGGACAGCCCAATCCAAATAAGCAAACACTTCACGTGCGGGCTTTTTCACTTGAGCCGGCGTGACTTCCAGGGACTTTATTTTGTCTATTAAAGACACCGCTTTTTTTATATCTTGCGGAGGAGACTCCTCTTCCTCATGGGAAGCTGCGTCTTTCTGTGAGGCCTGGTAATCTTTATCAATCACCTCCAGGCAATCCGCTAACGCTTTGGATTCCCTTTCCAGCCTTCTTTTCTTGGTGAAAACAATGATATCCAGAATAAGAAAAATGAGAAATATCCCTGTTATCACAAAGGCAGCCGGCAAAAGAATCCGGTATTCCCCCCACCCGGGGACCCAGGATGAATAAAAGAGTTCCAATCTCTGCGAAAAATCCAGCCGGGGAGCGGAATGGATTAATATCCAGGAAGCCCAAACCGCTGCTCCGAGAATGAGGAAAAGAATGGCAGGGAAAAGAAACCCCTTGAATCTTTGTTTGAGGGTTTCGATCTTTGGCCAATTCTCATCATATTTGTCCAAAGCCGATTCAAAGTCCCTGCGGTTTTCCTGAACCTTCGAGAGCTTTTCCTGCGCCGCCTTGTGAGAATCGTTAAGTTCCTCCAGCCTTTTTTCCTCAAAATGGAGGTCTTCCAGATTCCGGCCGGTGTTTTGGATCCGCTCCCGGGTCTCTTCCCATTCGCTTTCCTGCTTTTCCCTGGATTTGAGAGTTTCCTGATATACAGATTCCAGCGTATCCGTCCCGGCCATCTTTTTGATGACATCGCTGTGGGGATAAGGCGTCATTGCTTCACGCTGGGCCAGATAGATGGATTCGATAAACTCCTCATAGCCTATTCCTGAAAGGTCAAGAATCTGCTCATTGACCCGTTCGGCTCCTTTAGCCAAAATAATTGTTTTCTCTTCCACTTTGCTGAGCCGGGCACCGTGATTGCCCTCATCATCGACGTACCTGATCACCTGGTAGGTATCCCCGTCGATTGAAAAATCCATCTGCACCATGCCCCTGGGTTCATCCCACTTGATGATTCTGGCTGTCTCATCTTTTTTCAGAGAATAGGTCCGGCCGTACAAACAAAAACAAATGATTTCCCCGACCGTGGTTTTTCCGGATTCATTAAGCCCGCTGATCCCGATCAGTCCCTTATCCGGAAGATCCTTGATCTCCAAATTAGAATATTTCATTATATTTTCAGCTTTAAGATATTTAATAATCATTTTAGATCTTCCGTCTCCAAAGCCCCCAGTTTTCTTAAAACAAATTTCACCGCATCCTGGAAGAGTTCTTCATCAAACTCATCCTGGGTATCCCGCCGCTTTTTTAGTTCAGAGATACAGTAATCAGTGAATTTGCGGGCTGTTCCCTTCGTTTTTTGTTCTTCCAAAAAGGTAATAAAAGATTCCAGGGACTGATGTTCCGAGGTTTTTTGATTTTCGTTTTTTTCCATTTTTCAACCTATTTATTTAGAAAATAGTGTTTCAGCCTTTTAATCGGGGGATTCAGGTATGGATTGTGCTTCCGTTCAGATTTTCAACGCCTGTGTGTTATGCACATGGTGACTTCAAAAAAAAGACGCATCCCAGATTGATGCTCCGCACCTTTTATCTGCAGCAGCCTTAATTTTGTACCCCAGCCCTATTTAAATTTTACGATTTTTATTTATTTATTGTCAAATACATGTAAATCTCAAGGACTTTTCCAATAGCCGAACGGGAGGGAGCCAGGTTAGAGGGATTATGCTTGCGGCCGATCTCCCGGCTGCTTGATTCCAACTCATGAAAAAATCATTTTCGGATTGCGGCATCCGGACCTCCTCTTGTTATGGTGATACATTATCAAGAGGGGAGGATGCCGCATTAATTCTCTTTCTTGAATCCCGGACTTAGCGACAATTAAAATTCCCGTTGTTTGCCGGTTTGAAGGAAAATGACGAGTACGTAAAATCATACGCATCTTAACAATCGTATCCCGCTCGTATGAAAAGGGAGCTTTGAAAGGGTAATTCTTGCAGATTAAAGGAAAAGGTGAAAGCGGGGCTTAACCGCGACACCGGAGAGGAAAATTAATGTACAGGGGGTCATTTTTCGATGCCTGTTGACAGCAAACCAATGGGTCAACATTTTCGCTGCGGACGAAATGGCTACCACAACCATCCTGGACCGGCTGTTCCATAAAGCCTATATCTTCAACATCGATGGAAACAGCTGCCGGCTTAAAAACTTCAATGACATGATCCAAGGACACAAAAAGGAGAAAAGTTAAACCATGAAGCAGAATCTGAGAGCAGCCGGGTGCGTAAAAGTATACGCCGATTTACTGCGTAAAAGCATGTGCCCCTTGACATTTTCTGTATAAATATTTGTTTTCCATCACGCCATTTTCTGTTTTATCCGGAATAACCTTAATCCAATCCCCATAGTACAATCCCATTATAGTTCAATGCATTCTTTCGAGAATGCTCGCTCATTTCATTCGCTCGACTTCCGAAAGAATTTTATTCATTACTATTAGGGTAGGATTTCAGTTTACGGTTTCCAAATTCTCGTTTTTTGGCGGTTGCCAGCGTGCAATCTTGTTTTCCGGCTCAATTCTGGCGCTATTAAAAGCCGTATAATCCACAATCTGATTTTTATTCGGGACATAACCTTGGAAAGGGTGCGTAAAATAACACACCTCTTAGCAATTTTCCGATGCTGTGACATTCATGGAGCAGCAGCCGCATTGGTTTGAGGACTATAATGAATATTATAATCATAAAGGCTTGCAAAGGATGACTCAAAAAGAGTATAAAAAACTTATTGAGAAGATACATTAGTATCCGTTTTTATGGGGGCAACTCATGAGGAATAAGCCAGAGTATGCGTATAAGAATACGCCGATTTGTTGTGTAAAAATATACGTGTCTTGACAAAAGTAAAAAAGAGTGAAGCCAAGAAAAAATTTTTTATAGTTATGCACTTTTGTTTAAAACTCCTTAAGGGTTAAAATTTTTAGGACAATTTTCGAATATTTTTATAAATGTCCTCCCAGCTGTTAACTCGAATAATATTTGAAGGGTATTTACTTCTAAATTCATTTATTTCGTCGGATAATTTATTATTTGGTAAATTATAGGGATGAGAAATCAGAAAAACAACATCACATATGAATGAAAGCTTAACAGCTTTCTCGAGATCATCCTCAATAAAATATTTAATTTTTTTTCTTCTTGAAACATAGAATCTATTTGTAAATTCACCACGTGGGTCAGAGGAATAATCATTTCCTTTTTCAAATATGAATCTGTTATAGATAATTTCATTTTTGTTAAGCCAATTTTTTGTAATATGAATCAAAGGTAATTCTTTTAATGGTTTAAATAACTTTTCTTTGAAAAAATTATTTTGGAGAAATTTAATCTTGAGTAAAAATTTAAAAAATTTTCCTCCCATTGCCTTGAAAAATAATAAAATGAATGACTTTGGGAGTAAACCAAAAAGCCAGATTATGAGAGACGTAAAAGGAAACCGTATTTTCAAATACATCCAATTTTTCTTGATAGATTCCAGGATGGAATAATAATTTGATTTGTGAAGAAATAGATTGATTTTCTCTATTAGTTCTCTTAAATCATCGCTATCAGGCCAAGGCCTATATGTAAAAA
>WJKE01000114.1 GCA_014729275.1 Candidatus Peregrinibacteria bacterium
CATTGAAATACCTAAGTGTCTTTAAGTTGATTTTATGCAGTTGTTGAAGCGATGTAAAGCGTCTTCCTCGATAGACCTCTTCTTCGTCGATTCTATGTGTTCGTTCAACGTGAGAATTGGCCCTGGGATAGGCAGGAGGTACAAATCCTTCTGCATCTAATGATATTGGTTCCCAGGCAACCTGTTCAGCCCCTATTTATAATCCGGGTAATAACGGTCAACCGGGAGCAACACCTCAAACTACTTATTCCTACGGATTTTACTTTTTAGACACAAATGATGACTCAAACGGATGTACAAATATCAGCGATGATTATGTATATTTCAGAACCAGGATTTCAGATACACCTTTGGCTAATAATGCAGGCAACGGTTTTACCAATAATTTCTGGTGGATACTTTTGGATTACGATGGTGACAATATTATTGATTTTTACGTTTCAATGGATGGTAATGGGAAGAGGACCTCGGAGCCGCTTTCGCTTTATTACGAAACAGGAGGTGATGGAGACCCAACAGGTGAGCCATTGGTAGCTCAATATGTAAACCCGCTTGATACGGGATACGCCAGGGCAATACCTGCACCTGAAAACGGAGTTTTTGGTGATACAACTGAATATTTTATAGATTTACAGCTTCCTGTAACTGCATTTGATGATAATCTTGGAAATCAGCTGCTTTGTGAGGGGCAGGACCTAATTGTGGGTAACTATACAACCTCAACAAACGCAAACGATCCCTTCCAAAAAGATTTCATCCTCCCTGCAGGAGCTTATACCGATCCTATTTCCTTTGCAGAACCTGAATACCAGATCACAAAAGAAGTAAGCGACCTAAATGGTGGAAGCGTTATTGTAAATGACATATTGGAGTACACAATTACAATCACAAATCTGGCATCAACACTTTCGGATTTAAGCTTTATAGATGATATTTCACCTAACGCTACCTTTCAAACAGATTCATACGGAGTTGGAAACGGAATTCAGGTAATAGTTGATGGTAATACTTATAATATGACCAATGCTGCGGACACTCCGGATGCCAGCGGATGTGATCCTGCAACAAACTGTGCCGCAGACTATAATATTTCAAATGCTGGTGCTGTAACATTCAGTAACGACTTTATTTTTGCAGCTGAGTCACCAAGCCCTCAGTATGATGAGATTGTAATTAAGTATAGAGTACAGGTAACAAGTGCCGGAGTGGTGAGTAATCAGGGGTACGCAACAACTTTTGAACTCTCTGATCAAAGATATTCTGATGATCCAAATACTGATGATGGAAGTGATTGTATAACAGCCGGAGTAATTAATTGTAATGACGGTATTAGCGGCAATGATGATGCTACAAGGCTAACAGCTATCTCTGCTCCAAGCTTTGCAACAGCATCAAAGTCTGAGGATGATGCAGATAATACTGTTATCCCGGGACAAACAATTACTTACACAGTGAGCATACCCAATACAGGTTCAGAAAACGCAACCAGCGTTACCTTAACAGATATAATAGATCCAAATTTGGGTGATCCATATAATTATTCATACGCAAACTGTGGAACTCCATCTGAAAGTTTTGCAGCTCCAACATTAACTATAAGTAATATTGATGTGGCTGCTGCAGCAACTTGTACCATCACATACGATCTTGATGTAGATGATCCCATTATAGACGATGATCCCGATAACGAGACAATAACAAATTCAGTTACATTAAACCCTTCTTACGATTCAGGAACTTTGACTTCAGATACACTTACCGTAAATGTAACTCCTGATTTATCAACATCAACCAAAGAGGATGATGACGCAGACGATATTGTAAATTTAAATCAGCTGGTAACCTATACTGTAAACATTCCAAATACCGGAGATGGAACAGCAACCGGTGTTGATATTGATGATACGCTCGAGAATGAACTTGAAGATTTAAATATTATTAGCCTAACAAATTGCGGACTTAGCTATAACGATAGTTCTACAGCGAATCCGCCTGTAGTAAACATTGATGATCTAATTATTGAAGCAGGTGAAACCTGTACGGTTGTATTCCGGGCAAAAGTTAAGAGTGATGCACCGGGTCTTAATACAATTGATAATACAGTAACAATTTCTGCGGCAAATGAAGGGGGAGCAGGTGCTTCGCCATCATCCGATATGCTAACTGTAGATGATCAGGCTGGACTAAATAATTCAACCAAAACCGAAAATGATGCCGATAATATAGTTGTGATGGGGCAAACAATTACTTATACCCTGACCATTGTTAATGAAGGGAATATAAAAGGAACCGGAATAGATGTTACTGATGACATTCAGTCGCCGGGCTTAAGCGCTCCATATAATTTTACATTTTTAAATTGTGGTGGATCTTACACAAATACTTCGGGAGATGACGTAGAAATCGAAGACCTGGAAGTAGCCGTGGGTGTGGATTGTGTAATTACCTATGATGTTGATATTGATGCAAATTATCTTGGACCGGCAACTATTGATAACTATGCAACAATTTCTGCAGCAGTAGAAGGAGGTAGTGGAGCCGGACCAATTTCATCAGATACTCTAACATTTAGCGTATTGCCAAATCTTTCAACATCAACAAAATCAGATAGTGATTTAGATAACTATGTAGCGCCAAACGGAAAATATTCATACACAATAAATATTAACAATACAGGAATCGGAACTGGAACAGGGATAAGTGTTGAAGATGAATTACCGTTGAATATCTGGTCGCATACTTTGAAATCAGTTACAAATTGCGGATCAAATTATTCAGATAACACAACTGAAAATCCCATAATTATTAAATTTTCAAATTTGGAAGTTGAGGAAGATGAAACCTGTAGCATTACCTATGAAGTAACAGTAGGAGGATGGGTAACACCGGGAACCGTGATATCAAATGGAGCAACTATCAGTCAATCTGCAGAAGGAGGGTACGGAGCAACAGTAAAAGCGGATGATATTATTGTATCAAGTGGAGGAACACCAACTGTTCCACCTGGCCCAAGCCCGTCGCCAAGCCCAAGCCCGTCGCCAAGCCCAAGTCCTTCACCAAGTCCAAGTCCTTCACCGAGCCCAAGTCCTTCACCAAGCCCTAGCCCATCACCGAGTCCTAGCCCATCGCCTAGTCCTTCACCAAGCCCAAGCCCGTCACCAAGCCCAAGTCCTTCACCAACTCCTACTCCGGGAATTGATAGCGGACAGCAGCCGGATGACAGCATTAGTGGTGATGATCAAATATTTAATGAAATCTCATTCACAAGACTTAAGGATGATTATCTTCGAACAACCATTATTCCAAAAACAGGCATTGAAAGCAAAAACTTAATTGCAGCCCATTCTTCTGATCTTTATGAACAAATTATTTTTGAATACCTTACTACCCCGGACGATTCAGCATCCACAAGTGGTGAAACAAAAAAAAGCGGAAGAAGTGGAGAAGAAAGTGAACCAACACCTCAGCAAATTTTATATCAATACAAATATGTGTACCCGAAAATGATGGAAATCTACGATGCGAATTCACTTTTTGCAGACGTAGATATTAATCACGCATATTACCGAGCAATCGCAAATTTATTTTTGCAAACTGTAATTGGTGGATATGAGGATGGAACTATCAAACCGGATTCAAACATTACCAGGGCTGAAACATCAAAAGTTGTATTAAGAGCAGCTGAAGCAAGCATTCCGCTAGATTTCCGCGCATTCTTCCCTGATACGCAGAAAGGCGCCTGGTATCAGCCATATATTAATTATATGAGCGAGAAAGGCTATATAAGTGGTTACAAGGATGGACAGTTTAAACCTGAAGGTTATGTAACTTTTGGTGAGGCCATGAAAATTGTTAGTCATGGATTCTCTTTACCCGGAGCAAGCGAGATTGAAAACGACGCATCATGGGCACACAAGTATCACCAGTTAATGAACAAACTAAATTTACTACCAAGCACACTTATTGCTTCGCAAGAATATAATAAGGTGCTAAGTCGTGGTGAGTTGTTTGAAATTATATTTAGAACAATGCAAAGGAGTGATGTACAAACTCGTGCTTATGTAGATCAAATTGAAATTTCGATTCCCGACCTGAATATTAATAATGTGCCGGTTAATCGAACACTGCTAAGTAGAACCGAAGTATGGCTAAGAGATTTAACCGGTGCTGCAGGTTTTTATGAAGATGTAAGGCCCGGAAAAGTAAATCAGCTTGTAATTTTTGGACACTCCTCAAGGTATGGTTTTGATGGGAATCCATATGGAGAAATATTTAAACCTCTAATAAAACATTTGAATGTTGGAGATATTGTTGAGCTTAAAAACTATAATGTTGTAGAAAAATTGTATGTAATCTCCAAAGAAAAAGTTGAGGAAGAAAATGTTGAATACTTGAGCAAAGCCTCAAAAGATGTAGATGTTCTTCTGTTTACTTGTGATGAAGATCTTAAATACAGATGGGTTTTCAAACTTCAGGCAAAATAGCTTTTTATTGAAAAATTTTATTCCAGTCTATAGAATCAAGGCATGAAAAAACTGATTCTCATCCTAATTGTATTTTTGAATTTGAACGCATATGCTTTTGCGAATTCTTTTCCTGATGTGCCGGAGGATCACAAGTTTTATGCGGCAATTGAATCATTAAAAAATTTAGAAATTATTAATGGATACCCGGATGGGACCTTTAAGCCTGAGGAACAGGTAAACAGGGTAGAAGCATTAAAAATGATTCTGGAAAGCGCGCAAATTATTTCTCCAGATTCACAGAGTGATACGGGATTTCCTGATGTGCCAACTGACAGTTGGTTTTTTAAGTATGTGGCAAACGCAAAAAAACTTGGGATTGTAAACGGTAATGCGGATGGAACATTTGCGCCGGACAGGCAGGTAAATAAAGCGGAATTCATAAAAATGACCCTTGAAACTTTTGATATAGATTTGAGCAAGCATCAGAACTTAAGCGAGGCCATTTCAGATGATACCGGTGCTAATGAGTGGTTTTCGCCGTATTTTAGTTATGCAAAGTTAGTTGGAATAATTTCTCCATCCCCTGAAAATTTACTGGAACCTGATAAATACCTTAGCAGGGGAGAATGTGCCGAGATAATTTATAGAATGCTGATTTTAAATAGAGGAGGTGATACCCAAAAGATGCTAAGTATTGCGGAATCCCAGCTGATTACAGTTTTGTTTGAGCTTAATGACAATAATATTGTTAAAGCTTTGGAAAGCGCAAATAGCGCTGTATTTTATACAGAGCAGGCTCTTTCCATGGAGCCTGCAGAAGGAATTGTAAAAGCTGCAAACAAAATTGCTCTTGGATTTAAAGAACTTTGCCTGGCATATCAGGCCGGTCTTGAAGAAGACTACGATAAGCTAATTGAGCACGCCAATAATGCCGAAACCTATGCAGGAGAAGCTTACAACGATGATAATTCAACTCAGCCCCTTGGAATAAAAATTAAGGAACAGGCTAATTTGCTTAAGTCTCAGATTTCTCAGTAATTTTATGCCTAACTCCCACAATGGTTAAATATTCACCATTGATTGGATAATAATGTTTCAAAGAATATGGCGAAGAACCTTTCTCAAGTTTAATGTGCTCCGGAGAAAGAATATCAAATCGAATTCTATCTCCTGTGTTTAAATATGGGCTGACATCCGCAAATAAATGAAGTTCTTTTTGAGAATTTTCAGGAATATTTATATTTAACCCCTTAAACACAAATGCCCCGTCAATCATTTCTGTATATGGGATTACTTTATCACCGGATTTTATTGAAACATATGGAATATCATCTATATGCGAGCTTTGTGGTGTAATAGTTAAGCTGCTTAACCTGATTGGCTCATCAAATGCTTTAATTCTAAAAGTCATTACATATGCGTTCCTGTCACCCGGAAGCGCAAAAGAACCGGCATCCTTACTAAAAATTTCAAAATGTATTCCATCGGCTTTGTCCTGATCTGAAATAAAAAAATCTCCTTTTTCCTGCCATTGCATTAGGTCATAATCTACCGGTGGCTCAACCCGGCCAACAAATGTATATGGATCAATATCATACTTCTTGCCCCATTCATCAATTGAATGGACCACACTCGTAAAATATTGATTAAAGTTTGGATTATAATTTAGGAGTGCAAAAGTTGATATGATTAGAATTAAATATAGATAAAATTTAATTACTTTCTTTATATGCATTTATGATAAATCTTAAAAATTCTTTAGTTGTATTTTGGTCGGGGCTAAAGCTGTCAGCCAAATAGTTTGAATAACTGTTTAATGCTAAAGCCTGTATGTATGGATAGTATTCGTGGCCTTCGGAAACATCCTCAAAACGGGGAGGCATATAATCGTAAACAAGGTCGGCATCAAAGTAATCCATCACAGTTTTAAGAGCTTCAGCCCGGCTGATGAAATCAGATGGCCTAAATGTGAACGAGTCCATATCGGTAAGCCCAAGGTCATATATAGTTTGAACCGCAGGAGCATACCACTCCCCGAAATCAATATCCTCGTAATGGATTAATCCCGGTTCAGTACCGCTTAAATCTGCGTAATCAATAAAAAATTTCGCAAACTGCGCTCTGTTGATATCATTAACATCCTTAAATGTAAGAACATCACTTATTTTATATTTTCCGGAATTTTTGTTTACTGATCTCAAATAAACAAAATATTGAGTATCGATTTCATATGGATCTTCATAAACCCGAACAATCGGATCTTCAATTCCTTCAGTTTCAGTTTTAAGCCACTCAACCTCAGTTAAGATTTCTTTTGAATTTTTGATTCTAAAGTATGGATAAAGCTCCCCGCCAATAAAGCTCTCACTATAAATGTAGTCATCCTGCGCAATATTTAAGTTTTTAGCAAAATAAACTTCCAGAGTATTTGTTGTGAAGGAGAAATTATTATCATCAAATTCAAGTACAAATGCCCCATCTTCAGTTATATCTTTAATAGAAAGGTTTTTAATTTTTGGATTTTCTTCAAAAATTTCAAGCTTGTAACTGTTGTTTTCCAAAGTCATTTCAGGTAAATCGTAATCCAGAATTTCCAGATCAAGCTCTTTTTCACCGCCATTGTATCGGCCATCAAATTCAAATTCAAAATTTCTGATTGTGAAACTTTCATTTGAATCCAGAGTGAAGGCTGTGCCGTCATTTTTGAGCATTATGGAATCTTTGCCGGACTTAAGTACAACCGAAGCTTTTTTTACCGGACCTCCATAGTTTTTTAATAAAATTGAAGCATTATATTTATAGAAGTTGTATGTTTCAGTTGGATCAGCAAGTTTTTTTAGGACAACTTTTTCAATGGAAAGATCCGGTGCTTTATTCTCAACATTATCAGTAATATTTTTCAAAATGCTCAACATGGATGTTTCCAGTATATTGTAGGCCTCTCTTTTGCCTTCATTAGGGGAAATAACAGGTTGATAAATACTCCCCATTATTATTGCGGCAACTCCGACTACTATATAAAATATATTTTTTCTAATTCTATGCATTTTATTTTTATTTTGATTTCTAATAATTATAGCATAAATAAGGGCGATACTCAATCTTAAAAACGAAAATTTACTTTAATTGACTTTCTACCTATAATGTCCGCACATGGCAAAATATATTATTGATGGGGGAAAGAAATTATCGGGATCAGTAACTGTAAGCGGTTCAAAGAATGCGGCTTTGCCCATTATTTGCGCGAGTCTGCTTACTTCTGACAAAACAATCCTAAAAAACATTCCGGATATCGCTGATATCAGATCAATGATTAAGATCATTTCAGCGCTTGGTGCCAAGGTTAGTTTTGAAAATAATGTTATGGAAATTGACGCATCCAGGCTTAAAAAGATGAATATGCCCGAGGACCTTATCTGCAAAATGCGGGCATCCATACTTTTAATTGGGCCACTTTTGCACAGATTTAAGGAAGTAAAGATGCCATTTCCCGGAGGATGTGTTTTGGGCAAGAGATCGGTTTCCGCCCATACCAGAACGCTTAAGGAGCTGGGTTGTAAGATTTTGGACCAGAAAGAGGAGCTGCATTTAAAGGCGAGTAGTTTGAAAGGTAAAAAAATAATTTTGCCTGAATTAAGTGTTACAGCAACTGAAAATTTGTTAATGGCGAGTGTGTTGGCTCAGGGAGTTACAGAAATTAGAATGGCTGCAATAGAACCTCATGTTCAGGACTTATGTGAATTTTTGAAAAAGATGGGGGCAAAGATTCAGGGGGTGGGAACAAACTTTTTGAAGGTGACAGGAATAAGAGCTTTAAAAGGTTGTAACCATAAAATTTCCGGAGATTACCTTGAAGCGGGAACTCTCGCGATTGCTGGGGTGGCAACAAAATCCGAGATTACTGTAAAAGGATTCAACACAACTGATTTAGACGCATTGTGGCAAAAGTTTAGCGAGATTGGAGTAAAATACGAACTTAAAAAGAATTCAATTAAAATTTATCCACGACGAGGATTAAAAGCTGTAGAGATGCTTAGGACAGCAGTTTTTCCAAGTTTCCCCACTGATCTTCAGGCACCATTTGCAGTGCTTTTAACTCAGGCAAAAGGTGTTTCAAAAATATTTGAAACCCTGTTTGAAGGGCGTCTGAATTATTTATTTGAGCTTGAAAAAATGGGTGCAAGAATTGAGTACCTAAATCCGCATCAGGCTTTAATTATAGGTCCAAAACGCCTTAAGGCCATCCCTATTTCCAGTTGTGATATTAGGGCGGGAGCTGCGATGGTAATAGCAGCCTTAATGGCTTCCGGCAAAACCGAGATTTCGAATATTCGTTATATTGATAGAGGTTATGAAAAATTTGATGAAAAACTTCGCTCAATAGGAGTGTGGATTGAAAGACAAAACGGGGATTCTAAAAAGTAAATTCTATTCTTCCATTGGTATCGGTTCTATAAATATTTCTAAAATCCAATTCAAATAGTTTTTTTAATGTTTCCAGATGTGGATGATTAAATTTATTATCGCTGCCGCATTGAATAATTACGGTTATGGGATCTACCATAAGTAAGAAATTTCTTGTGGAAGCTGTTCTAGACCCATGATGCCCGAGTTTTAGCATATCTGAGGACAAATTTAAATTTTGATTAATCAGTTTTTCTTCCACCTCTTCCTCGCTATCACCGGTAAGCAATAAACTAAATTTTTTATAATAAATTTTCATGACAATTGAGGAATTATTTATATTAGAGAATTTCTCGCCCTCTATTGAGTGAAAAGGATAAAGAATATCGAAATAAGTATCTGAAAAAATAAAATCCTGCATGGAATTGGCGTAAAATACAGGAATATTTTTTTTATTAATTAAACGCAAAAATTCCATGTAACTTTTGTTTTGGTAAGACATACCGGTAATTAACACACTATCAACCTTAAAATGCTTTAAAACCACTAATAAACCTTCAATATGATCTGCATGTGGGTGAGTTAATACTATTAGGTCAATCGACTTATCAAAATAAGGCATTATGTCATTAAGTTCCTCAAGAACATAGTTTTTTGGGCCTCCATCAATTAGGATTTGGTGATTTTCCGGGGTTTTTATAAATATTGAATCGCCCTGTCCCACATCCAAAAAATAAAGGTGAAAATTCTTATCCGGAAGATCCAGAAGTAGCGCAATAAAAAGTATTAATAAACCTGTTAAGCAAATTATTAGTTTCCGGATATATTTAAAAGGTGCGATTGTCATAATTATGACAATC
>WJKE01000115.1 GCA_014729275.1 Candidatus Peregrinibacteria bacterium
AAAACGAAGTTTCTAAAATGATCCCCAATGCTGACAACGATAAAAAAGAAGAACTACTAAAAGAAATGGGGAAAGTTAAAGAAGAATTAAAAACGCTGGAACCGCAAAGTCAGGAGTTTGATAAAGAACTGGATGAGCTGGTACTTTCTGTTCCAAATCCCCCACTTGAATCAGTACCCAAAGGAGCAAATGAAGAAGACAACGAAATCCTAAAAACTATAGGAGAAAAACCTAAATTCGATTTTGAACCCCGTGACCACATGGAATTAGGTACTGCGCTCGACATTATCGACATGGAACGCGGAGTTCGAACATCCGGTTCAAGATTCTACTATTTAAAAAATGAAGCGGTTCTTCTTGAATTCGCGCTTGTTCAACATGTTGTAAACAAACTTACATCAAAAGGATTTTCACCAATCCTCCCGCCACTACTGGTAAAAGAAGAAGCAATGTACGCAACCGGATTCTTCCCCGCTGACAGAAACGAAATCTACAATGTTAATCCCCAGGACGATAACCTATTTTTAATTGGGACTTCAGAAGTGCCACTCACAATGCTGCATGCCACTGAAATTTTAGATCACGACAAACTGCCACTACATTATTGTGGATTTTCGCCATGCTTCCGCCGTGAAGCCGGATCATACGGAAAAGACACAGCCGGAATAATTCGAGTGCACCAATTCGACAAAATAGAAATGTTCAGCTTCTGTCATCCCGATAAATCAGAAGAAGAGCACGAATTAATCTTATCAATCGAAGAAGAAATAATGCAGGAACTTGGATTCCATTACCAGGTTGTGAATATTTGTGGAGGAGACCTTGGAGCACCCGCAGCAAAAAAATACGACATTGAAGTTTGGATTCCAACACAAGAAAAATTCCGAGAACTTACTTCCTGCTCAAACTGCACCGATTACCAATCTCGCCGCGCAAAAATTAAATACACAGCGGACGGAAAAAAAGAATATCTACACACATTAAACGGAACTGCAATTGCAATAGCTAGAACATTGGTCGCAATTCTCGAAAACTACCAAAAAGCGGACGGATCGGTTGAAATACCCGAAGTGCTTCAACCCTACATGGGCGGCAGAACCGAAATTAAACCAAAGGCTTAATAACTTCCTGAGCAAGAGCCTCTCTTGAACTAACCGAAGATGCCAAAACTTCATTTTTATCATTACGAGTTTTTTCCATAAGCCCGCGGACCTCCTTATCAAAATTCTGTAAAGCTTCCTCTTCAGAAGCTGGGGTCTCCATTAACGAACCTGCAACTTCCTCCTGCATAGAATCAAGCGCAGACTTATGAACGCTCTCCATGATTTCCTCAGGAGTTTCAGTCTGCTCAACTTTTTCCATTTTTTCAGGTGCTTCCTTTGCCATAAATAATTTTTGTTTTTATTTCCTTACATTCTACCACATTTCACCCCTTTTTAGCAAGAATCACCCAGTACAACCAACGCAACTTCACAAAAATCTCGCAAAGTAATCAAAGTGCCATCTTTGGTCTTCACATTTCCATTAGAAATATCAAACACAAGATAATCAAAACCCCGATACCATCCTCCACCCCTAAGGCCCAGCCTACAACAAACATTTTTCAACACCTCTGAAGTATCATCAAAAGCTCTTAGCTTTTTTAAAATAAGATAAGTTTTTAAATCAATATTTTGAGGTTCATGTTTTAATCTATACAAATAATCCACAAACGCCCCACTCTCTTCACCAGTTTTTCTTTTATGAATAAAATCTATAAAATCATCATCCAAATATTGAATCAACAAATGGCTTCTGAAGGGATGACGTAACTTATCAAATGCTCGGTTTAACACACGACTTACATTAGAACTAGTAAAATCAAAATACTCTCCAATTTCCCTAAAAGTGCAAGATTCTCCATCAAAACCGTATTTCATTCTCAAAATCTTTTCTTCCCGGGGGATAAGAGTAGCTAGCGTCTTTCTAATATTTCCTTGAATTTCTTCACGCATAAATCGAGTTTCAACATCATCACCAAGTTCATCCTCAACTTCTACATTATCCACATCCTCATATTCACAAGACAACAATTGCGCGTATGAATCTAACATTTTTTTATCCAACCCCAATTCCTCAGCAAATTCACTTAAATGCTGAATATATTGAGAAAAAGGGAGAGTATATAACCATTCCAAAAGTTGCTCCTTATCCGGTGATCCTTCATGAAAATTATTCTCATATTTCTTATAAAAAATAAGATTAATAAGCCTTGTATCCAAATTAACAAATCTTGGTGAGAGTTTTATATCACTTCCATTCGTAAAGGTATTTAAAGAAAGTTCTCTATACAGCCTAATCAAAAATAACTGAGTAATTCTAGCCTTAACATCGGGATTATAATCATCTAAAATTTTATAAAAACATATTCTTGCAATCTGCAAATTCTCCTCGTACTCATCATCAGTACGAGAAAAAATTTCAGCCATACCTTCCATAAGCGGCAAATGAAAATCCAATAATTTTTCAAATGCTTCTTCTGATTTTATCTTCAATTCAACATCTTCAGAATTTCTCCCAGAATTATAAATAAAAAACAATTCCAGTTCCTCCGGCTTCAATAATTGTTTTGAAAAATCGTAATCTTCAAACTCTTCTAATAAATTTTCTCCTGTCAAATGCTCGTATATCTTCAAAAGCTTTATAGGATTAATTTTTCTCAAAGTATTAATCTGATAATAAACTGGATTTGTTAGCGCACTAAGAACCTTAGAAATAAGCAAAATTCTACCTATATAACCCTTAGGTCTAAACACTCCCTCATTTAAAATATTCTCAACTTCATTTCCAGTCCTTAAAAATTTAGCATCATGTAATTTAACCGAATATTCCTCATTCCGAAGCTCTTCATGATTCAAATAACTTGGATCAAAATAAATAGAATGACTTAATGGCATTTTCCTGGCTGTAAAAGGATCACCCGTTCTGACATCAGTCACCTGCGAAGGAAGTAAATTAATAATATCAACCTCTTCTTTTTGAGCTGACCTCCTTAAAGCCCGCCCACCAGCCTGCCAAAACACCTGAGGAGAATATGTAATTGTACTATTGTAAACCACCTCCAATTCAGGGATATCAAGTCCTCTACCAAGTAATTTTGAACCAACAAGCAAATCAATTTTGCCTTGTTCTAATTCTTTTTTTGTCTGTTCAAGCTGATCTGGACTCAATTCTCCTGTAAAAGGCTTAACCTTTACCCCCATGGATTCAGCTTCAATCAAAAAATCATCCACCATTTTATTATCTCTGAAAATTACCAACCCTTTTCTACCCATATTATTTTGAAGATAATGCCGAAGGATTTTCTTCAACCATTCCTCACTTTGCACAAATTCCTGTAAAGATCTCAAAGGAATATCTCTTCGAGCTCTAAGTGTACTTTCATCAATAGTCAAAGTTGAATCTAAATAGACATCATGAAAACTTGCTTTTGGGACTAAACCCAACTCAACAAGACGTAATAACGAATCAGGCATCGACAATTGTAATATTTTAGAACGATAAAAATCATCCAATTTCTTGCCGGAGGCCTGTTTTTCAGTTGCGCTAAGTCCCACTACGGGAATCCCATATTTTTCTACTAAATTATGTAAATACTCTTGTCTTGAATCACTTAAGCCCACAACATCAGCCTCATCAACCAAAATTAAATTAACCTCCGACCAATCAATTTCTTCATCAATTTTTTCCGACGAATAAAAATTACTAAGAATAAAGTCAGACTCGCCATTAGCATTCTTCGGATTCTTCCCAAAAAATTCCCCAAGCTCGCCTTTCTCTTCTTCAGACAAAGTATCTTGATGATCATTAAATGCATCACAGGTTTGCATGGCTAAATTATTGCTATATGTAAAAAACACTGTCTTTCCTCCAACTAACTTAGAAAGCAGGATAGAAAGATAAGTTTTTCCGGTACCTGTCGGTGCAACCATCTGCCCGGTTAATACTTTTTCAGAAATATTTTGATCAAGCCAGTCGCAAAAACCTGCAACCGCCATTTTTTGGACCTCATTCAATTCATGGCCAGCCACCCTTAAATGATCAATAGATAACAAATTTTCTTTAATATTTTGAATAATTTGAAGCCTTCTCTTAGAAACATCCAACTCTTCCTCCGAATCCTTTATAGCCTCATCAATTTTTTCACTCAAAAATTCTTGTATATACTGCGGATCCTCATCTGCCAAATCAACCGCATAAGTCCTTAATAACGATAAACTTAACTCTTCTGCTGAAGAGATTTTCAAATGGCGACCGGGCCTAAAAAATGCCCCCAACCTAAGTGGATTCATTCCGGTCAAATGCCCCAATTCCTCAGGACTTTCAGCACCATACTCCGACATCAAGTCAGAAACTTGATCTTGAACCTCCCGCCTATCTGATTTCCCTAATGATTTCATAAAAATTGGCTTATAGTTTTTTACTCATATCCTCACCATTAGAATTAACAAACGAAAATGAATTATCCTCATGCAATTCTACATATAGTTCTTCATCAACTTCCCTAAAAACCTCAGTATACTGTTCAATATTAAAATCTTTCGGCCACCATCCCGACTTAATTAACCTTATTCGTAACTCCCTAATTAATCCTTGAGCCTCAATCAATTCTTCTTGCCCTTTCTTCCCTTCCTGCCATTCCTCTAAAATTTTATCAAGCCTCTCGACAGCTTTCTCAATAAATCCGACATTTTCCAAAAAATTAGACGCTGAATTTACATAAAGCTCAACTCCATCATTAACCCTATTTAAAACTTGATCTGTAAAAAGCATTGAAAAATCTTGAATCAAAAGCTTAAACTGCCTCATTTGTTCAACCATTAGTATTAGTTCATCTACCCCGCCATACCTCATATAAGATTCACGAGGCTCAACAAAACTAGCAAGGTAAGAAGATAAAACTGGAGAAAACAACTCCGCAAAATTCTCAGCATCACCACTCGATAATACAAGGTCTTCCATCTTCTCAAAAAATTCTTCAAATTTATTAAGAGCATTCTGATCTGAATAAACAATTTTATTTACAGAAGTTTTTTCAATTTCGCGCTTAACATATATTGCCAAACATTTGGAATACTGATCCATAGCTTTAAGACCTAATTTACAACAAAATCTGCTAAATTTTGGCACAAGCTCATAGATAATTCCAACTAACCCCTCATATTCATCAATCCTCTCCTTATCACCTCGAAAAATTTCAACAAAATAATTAAAATATGCCGATTCCTTAAACTCATATCTCTTATTCCTATTTCTATTAATCTCAGAATAAAGCCTGGTATTATGCCTAATTTCACTCATGCTACCTGGATTTTCCAAGTCAAGATCATGAAACCAATCCAAAAAATCAAGTTCAGCCCTATGAATAAGAGTAAGAAATGCATCATAGGCCAACTCCGAATTTCTAATCAATTTTTCCACATACTCCTGCGGCTCTTCCCCCTCCAAAAACGCATCCAACATATATCGAATCCCCCTCCTGGCTGTCCAAAGCTCCACAGCCCGATAATCCGGATTTTCAGGCTCAAGCTCACCAGCCCCAATTAAATCCAAAGTTTTATAAATATCAGGTTCACCGCATGCCTCGCTATAAATTTTATGTTTCTCCATACTTTATTACATTACATTTATAAAAACTTCCTTAAACCTGCTCAAAGCACCTTTAGCTTCATACAAAGCAATATAGTCAGATCCATCATTATTTCTATGTTGAGTATGGATATTTTTTAAATCCGCCTCAAGCCTTTTAATAATACGAAAAACATCGGTAATCTTACTCCCGGATTCAATTTCCTCCCAATTTTGAAGAAATTCGCTCAATTGCTCAATATCCGTAGAAAAACTCTGCTTTAAATCCAAATCATCATCATCTATAAAATCATTAAAAACATCCTCAAGAGTATGTAGCTTTAAAAACAAATCATCAGTGTAAAGATCAAGCTCCTTCGGCAAAGCCGCTCGTTCTTTTCGATTCTCAATAACCTGCATTAAAGTAGCGCCGATATTTCTAATAGCCCCAACAACAACATTTTCAAGTTTAGCCTGCGCAATAAACACTTCCTCAGACACACGCTCAGACAAATTTTGTACAAAACTCGGTCCCCCTTCTTTAGTTTTAGCCATAAAGCAAAAATTAAAAAAACAAGAAAGATACCATAAAGAAAAAAGGGCGGCCTGTCAACCAGTTATTCAAACTTTTAATATAAATTTAATCCACACAAACTAATGTGCAAGCAGACATTGAAACATTTATCAAAATCTGCTATTCTTAATGTAAGAAATTCTTACATTATTACCCCTCGCAAAATGACTACAAAAATAACAAAAACAACTTCTAAGGGTCAAATCACCATACCCATGCAATGG
>WJKE01000116.1 GCA_014729275.1 Candidatus Peregrinibacteria bacterium
CCCTTCTTCTAATGCTATTCCAAAATCTGAACTTGTTCCCATTGAGAGGAGGGATAAGGGGGAAGCCGCAAAGTATTTATTGTTTATGCTGTCGAAGAGGGATTTGAATTTTTTGTAATATGCTCTTCTGACACGGGTCTCTGCGGCTTCCCCTATTGTCATTAGGCCGCAAAGTTTTGTGTTAGAAAAAGATGCTGCTTTAAATTCTTCAATTATTTTTTCAATATTTTTCGGATGAATTCCGCTTTTCTTTGGATCCAGCGAAATATTAACTTGGAACAAAAATTTAAGCGTTTTATTATTAAGTTTTGCTGCGGTGTTTATTTTTTTTAAAAGTTCGATTGAATCTACTGACTGTATCATGTCTACAAGTGGTACCACTTTATTAACCTTATTTTTTTGCAGATGTCCTATAAAATGTTTTTCGTGATTCATAAAACACTCAAATTTTTCTTTGCAGTCAGGCCACCTGTTTTCTGCAATAGTTTTAATTTGGGGGTATTTTTTCAGTAAATCAGCAGTATCTTCAACACTATAATTTTTCGTTACCAAACATAAAGAGGCGTTTTTCTCATCGATTAATTGCATTATTTCTGCAAAATTCATTATTCTTATACTTTATCAACAATTATTAGAAATTTTGTAGACGTGAATTCCTGATGTTTTTTCATTTTTTTTGTAAGTCTTTGAATACCCAGGCCAGGAATTAATTGAGAACACATAGCTTAAAAATTTACTTTTTGAGGACATTTCCTTAAGCAACTTTTTCTTAATCTTACCATTAACTGTCTGTTTAAGGCCAAATATATAAATAACATCAACATCTCTTATTTTATATTTAAGTGCATCACCAAAAATAATTTTTAAATTTTTTGGTCCAAGTAAATAGTTCCTAAACTTTGTATAAAGAAAAAACGCAATTGCATATTCTATACCTATAACTTTACAATTTGGATTTTTCTTTGCAATGTAAGTGCAAACTCTTCCATTTCCACATCCAATTTCAAAAAAAGTTTGTCCTGGTTTTAAATTTGCTATCCTATTTATTCTAGGCAAATCTTCAATTTTAGTAGGAACCCATGGTGCTAGCGAAATCCAGGCTATTAGTGTAGTTAAAGCAAGAATTAATAATATCGCATAAATTACTCCCATATTATTTATTAAATCTTATTGTTTACTTTAACAGTAAGACTAATAATCTTCAATTTTTACTGATAGTTTTTTACAAGGAATTCCTTGGCCATTTTTTTTTAAGGTTTTCTGTAATCTTTCTTAATTCGAAGAAGATTCTTTTATTAGAATAATCGTCTATTACACCTCTATCAATTGCATCTTTAAATACTCCAATTCCTTCTGATGAATTAACTATAATTGTAATTTTAAATTTATTTCTTAACCCGGATGAGCTTAATATTTCTGCAAAATTCAGTCCGGAAATTGATCCGGGCATATAATGGTCTGTTATGAGTAGAGCATATTCAATATTTTTTGGATTTGAGTTAATGTAGTGTAAAGCCTCATTAGCAGTTTCGAATGTTTTAAACTCGGTATTTGGCATGGCTCTTTTAAAGAATTTTGGAAAAAGATCCAGAAGGCTTTTTTCATCTTCAGCTATAATCATTAATTTTACTTTACTTAAAATTTCAATATCATCCTCTACTCCTTCGTAGGGAGATAAAGATTCCCTGACAGATTCAATTATTTCTTTTCGGGACTCCTGCAAAACTGTTGAATGCTCCTGGATACTATGATCTTGATCCTGAATATCTAAAATAGCCTCCTTTTCTTTATCTATGCTCATCAATTTATTATCTATTCAATAATAGTTTTTTATATAATCCGGATTTCTGATCTTCAGCTAATGTATTTAATACAAAATCTCCAACTTTTTCAAATCTATTGGGTTTCATCAATAAACTAATCAGTACTTCTGTACTGTAATCACATATTGCTAATCCCATTAATCTTATAAAATTATTGGGGTCTTCCTTTCCTGCTTCAGTATGTACCGCCTCAATAAATAATCTTTCAGCAAGTTGCTTGTCTCCACTTGAAAAATCTAATAAATTATTCAACACTTCTTTAAACATACCCTCTTTAATCATTTGAAGGGCTTTTTTCATGTTATCCTCTGGAGTATTTTCGTTGTTACTATTTATTGCCTCCATACCAAATTGATTATAACCCAATTTAATTATATAAAATTAAAAAAATTTGTAAATATATTTTAGCGTGGAGCCAAAGGATATCCATCATGAATTTCTAGTGGGCTCGGTATGGGTATATTTGCTTCGGGACAGTATAAATTATTTACTTTACGTTTTGTTGTTATGTATACAAATCCAGTAGGCTCTTCAAGTCCCCATGGGCTAAGAATTTCTTCTTTAAATATTCCTTGAAACTCTTTTACTGCTGCGAATGTTTCCAAATTATAATGTCCATTTAGGATTAAACTTTTTCCAAGGTAATCATTCAAAAACTCTTGTAGCTTTAGCACCTCGCTATCGTCATTATTCCAACCAAATCTAATGTATTTTGTTAGATATTCATTACAAACAACGCCTTCATACTGTTCTAAAATTTCTTCCTCATCTGCTAATTCATCAGCATAAACTGTATTTATACTATTAATTATGAGTGAGGTAAAAAGCACCATTAACATTATTTTTTTAACCATATAGTTAGATTAATAATAAGATTCGAATCTACACACATGCCGACGATTCGTCAAGCAGTATTCAATATATCAATCCTCATCAAAATAAAAATCTCCCACTATTGTATTATGCTTAAAAAGCTCTATAAACTCCTTAAAAATTTATAATTATGTTAATGTATGACCATCATAAAAAAAATATATGAAAAAATATTATCTATTTATTATACTTCTTATTTTCACAGTATTGAGTATTCATCAGGTTTATGCAGAAACACCTGGTCATAACTCTGAACTTGATAATCAATGTAGTGAAGGTTTTCAATGGTCTGTCATGACGGTTGCTTGCGAACAGGCAAATTGTCCACCAGGCTCCAGGAGAACTTATACATTAGAATGTAGCTGCGGAGAGGTTTGGAATGAGCCTTATAAAACTTGTTACAATGAACTTGGCTTAGCTAGTTACTGTATTTCATCGAATCAAAAATGTGAAGATATTTCAGGGGGTTTTGATCCTCTGAGCGGTGAATGTAAATTTATGGAAGGATTTGAATGGAATGATAATAAGACAGACTGCATTAGGAGATTGCCTGAAAAAATGTAGTGTAGGATTCAGGATCCACAGGGTAACCCTGTTAATAATCTAGAAGTTACTTATGGAGAGTACACAGATAAACCAAATAGTCCTGATACATCAGGAAGAATTACTACTAATGAAAATGGTATTGCAGAATTTGCGGTATCGAACAGAAACGCGAATATTATTAAGTTTATTGTAAGGCAGGGAAATGGCTATTATTTAACAATTCATGAAGTTAAGAGCGCTGATGCTTTTAATGATTGTGTAATGACAATCTATACAAATGATCAGGTTGAAAAATGGGTAAAAGATGAATATATCGATTTTTTGAAAGATGCCTGCCTGAGTAAAGAAGATCTTGATAAAATTAGAAACGCAACTTTTATTTTTGGTGCGGATGTTCCTTCAAGCAGATATGATGCTGATGATAATGTGTTTAAAATTTCTTCGGGTGATATGGGAAGTGATTGGGATTCTTTAAGTAGAGCTTTGATGCATGAATTTGGACATTTTATTAGTGATATGATTATTGATCCAACAACAACTTTTGTCAGTGGATATCCATTATTTGGTAAATATGTTGGTGGCAAACATAATAACTGGGTTCCTAATGAGAAAACAGATAATTGGGGCCCCGACATTGATGCTGATCAACTTGCATTCGAGGAAGGAATGGTGGATTTTCTAGCTGCCCAATATTTTGCTTCTAAGGGAATTGTTTATCAGGATGACCTAAATACTCCAGATAAGGCGCTCGAAGTTCTTTCACAACTTGGGCGCGATAAATCCACAAGGATTGAAGGAGTGGTCACCAGTTTTTTGAATGAATATTATAAGAATCAATCGGAATCAGGGCCAAAAGGTCCGGCACAAGCTGTTGGAGATTTTATGAGAGCAGCAACTTATGACCCTAGGCATGGATACACCTGGCTATCAACACCTGCCAGAACCATTAACGAATTTATTGATGCCAAAAAGAAAAGTGATCAAAACGATCCTAAAAATGAGTGTTCCCCCGGTGAAGGACAAGCTGGAGACTTATCAGGTCTTGCGGGAAAATACGGTTTTGATGGTAAAAATCAGCCTATAATAAAGTTTAGACCCAACTCCGAAAGCCAGGCAAACACAATAGCTACTACTATTGATGGTATGACCTTTGCAAATCCTGAAATAGATTCAATACAAAATTTAATTCCTATCTATGATACTAATTATGAATTTCCTCCTGGCACTGCACCAATAATTGAGATCTATCCAAACAACTATCCTAGCGATTCGGATGTTGAAAGAATAGCATTTGATCCTGAGACCTTAAATATTTTTTCTGTTGACCCTGCAAATGTGCTTAATTTACAACAGGGAAATGCATTTGTAGAAAATTCTAATGTTAATACGCCTAACCTAAATATTTCTCACGTTGAAACTGAATATTTAGTAAAGGTTATTGAGGGTGAGGAATTAGTTGAAACAATTTCTGGTCAGATTAATTTGGCAGATAAGTCTGGCTCACATGAATCCGTAACTATACCTGAAGGCCGAAGTGTTGTTTTTTCAACTGATGAAGGGTTTGAAATTTTTGAGACAGGCAATAGACCTAGTTCGTCAAAATCAATTTCTTGGATATTTGGCCTTTTGACTGTATTTACAATAGCAATACTTACTGCTCTCAAGGTTTTTCGCGCAAAGCTTTAACAATTTTGCACAAATTATTTTAATTACTGCATTGTTCCTTCTAAAATATGTTCTGCCGGCGCAGGATCTCCATCATCCGGTTCCAGTGTTAGCACATAAAAATCGTGATCCAAAAGGTCATCATTAGAAAAATATGAATTGATATAATCTCCCAAATTTCGTTCCGCTTTGCCGGTACTAAGTACACTTAATGGATCCTGCCTAACTACCCAGCCTTCATAAAAGTATCCTTCCTCAGGATGAGGCAGCCCAGAAAATCTTGCATAAAGTGAATATCCCGCTTTAGTGTACTGTGCTCCAGCTTGCCCTTCAGCATTACCTCCACTTACATCACTTAATTCTCCATAAATATCAAATGGTCCCGGCCCCATTGCTTTTATCTCATCAAGCCAGACTTCTATGTTTTCATCATTTAATCCCATTTCCTCTAATTGAGTGACTTCAGCATCTGTTAAATCATGTTTTTCAGACATTTCCGCACTAATTCCCACGGCTTCGCCGGTTTCAACTGTTTCGGGCTCTTCATTAATTTCCCCCATTTCGTTTTCCCGAACCTGATTAGTACACGCTGATAGCAAAGCACTCACAAACAATACTATAATTATTTTCTTCATAATTTTTAGGTTAACTTAAATAGTATATTATATGATTAATACATTTCAGTAAATCAGTTCATTACTTAAATCACTAACAACATCCCATTAATAAACAATATAACAACTATGAGGTTTTTTAATGCCTTTTTGTTAACCTTATTATAAATTTGATGTGCCAATTAAATAAGCCTTTCATTTTTCTCTTGTTTAAAGTTTGAATAGCTGAATACAAACCGATACCAATTAAATAGTAAGAAATAAAAATTGAAGAATTAAATGCAAATCCTGCAAGTAAAGCTCTATTTCTTACTTTTGCCGGAAATAATAGTAGTATAGGCAAAATAATCAAAACAGCAAAAGCACAAGGATTGATAGCCATCCACGGCAGCAGCAGATTTGACTGCCGGAATCCTGAGTTGTTTTTGTTTCAGGATTTTCATGATGAGAACTACCACATATTTAAATTCCAAATAAAAGGCTCTATCCCCCTCCAATGTTAAGCTTTGTTCCAACTGAATCTCAGGCAGGTTAACCTAATTACCGGCCTCGATTTGTATATTTAATTTCTTGTTTTGGAAATTGTTTGAGGAAAAAGAATAATATCGGTGCCAATAAAAATAATACCCCACTTATTCTGAAAGCTGTATTTATAGAATAAATATCAGCTAAATAACCTACAAAGGGAAGAAGGCATGCCATAGATAATTGATGCATAAAACTGGCTATTGATAAGACGGTTGCACGTTTTTCAGAATTTGTAGCTTTATTTAATAAATGTTCCATGATTGGATTTCTTATACCAAAAAAGAAGGATTGAATAATTATTAGAATTGCAGCAAACCATTTTAATAAAAATGTGGCTGGAATAAGTAATGCCGGTGTTGCCAAAGCAGCTATTACAAGTGATGTTTTTTCTCCAATTTTTTCGGAGAAATTATGTGAAAAATAATGGCCAAATGATGAACAGGCAAAAATCGCACCGGTAATGATTCCAAAATATTCAATCGGGATTTCCTTGAATTCAAAAAATAATGGATTTAGTTGGTGCGTTGA
>WJKE01000117.1 GCA_014729275.1 Candidatus Peregrinibacteria bacterium
AATCAACACAGGCGCAACAATCAACACAGCCGCAACAATCAACACAATCACCGCAATCAACACCGGCGCAACAATCAACACAATCACCTCAACAAAATCAGACACAGAAATCCCAGGCACCGCAGGCACCAGCACAACAACAAGCAAGCACAGAGCAAGTCCCCGCAGAGCAAGCAGCGGCCGAAGAAGACACCTGTAAATGCCCCGAGCTTGATGAAGAGCACTGGGACAAAAAAAATCTCACTCTTGAAAAAACATTTTACAAAACTTTTTCCCCAAGAGCATTCTTTATTCCATTTTCATTTGCAATTGACCTGAATAGGGCGAAACAGGAGGCTTTGGGAAAAGGCTATTCAATCCCAACTCATCCCATGATTTTAGATACATGTGGAATGTTTAAATCCGACTTAATGATTGAAGTGAAAGGCGCTCCCGCAGATGACCCTAAAGTCGTGGACCTAAGCGGTAAAAAAATTTATTCAAAAGTATCAAAAAGACCATGGAAAGAATTAAAAAAAGATTTTGAAGAACTTAAACAGGAATTAGGTAAAGACCCCAAGCAGGTTTACGTTTATTACAGCTCCTGCCCAAAATGTGAGGCTAATAGGGGAGTGAAATCTGTATTACTTGCTATCCTTGAGTAGGGAAGAAGGGCAATATTTTTCTATAACACACTTTGAGCATTTAGGCCTCCTGGCCGTGCAGATATTTCTGCCATGAAATATAAATAAATGAGGAAGTTTACACCAATTATTCTTAGGATAAATTTTCATAAGTATTTTCTCAATGGCATTGGCATTTTTAGTTTCAGACATTTTAGATGGCACAAGATTAAGCCTCCCGCTCAAACGAATAACATGAGTATCAACTGTAACGCCATATGACTTATTAAAAAGCGTACATAAAACAACATTTGCAGTTTTACGGGCAACTCCCGGAAGTGTAAGCAATTCCTCCATTGTTGAGGGGAGAATTCCGTTGAATTTTTCTACAACAGTCTTGGCCGCGCCCTTAATGCTCTTAGCTTTATTATTATAGAATCCAGTGGAAAATATTAATTTCTTCACTTCCTCAATGTCGCTATTGTAAAAAGCCAAAGCATCAGGGAAACGACTAAAAAGTGCCGGCGTAACTTTATTTACACGCTCATCAGTACACTGAGCTGATAATATAACAGCCACCAATAATTGAAAATCATTATCAAAATTTAAAGCAATTTTTGAATCGGGATAAGCTGCTTCAAGTTCATTAAAAATTTCCGCTTCATATTTATTCATGCAAAAATTCTATAACTTTAACTCTTATCTTTCAATAAGCTCTTTGCCAAATACTTGCTCCTCCCAGAGCTCAAGATATTTTTCAGGTAGTTTAGAAATTTCTTCCTCGGACAAAACCGATAAAGGAAGATGCTTTAAAGGATCGATATATGAGCCATCCAAAAGTAATTCGAAATGAAGATGCGGACCGGTTGTCATGTAGCCTGCTCCTTTTGTACCCGGCATACCCCCGCTAAGACCTAAAATCGTCCCCTGAGGCACTGTATCCCCCTCATCAACCAAAATAGAGCTGATATGGCCGTAAACAGAACTAAAGCCCTTACTATGCACAACAATTATGTAAGAATATCCATAGCCATTGTCTTTAACCGCATAAACCACACCATCCGCGGCACTTCTAACCGGGGTGGCCTGATAAACAGGAATATCAATCGCATTATGTTTAACTCCAAACACATCCGCATAACCCGGATCCCTAAAGTAAGCACTAAGCCCTTTTATTGGTTCAACCGGCCATGCAAACCCATCAAAATTAAGCGTTCTATAGCGAACCTGAAAATCGTATAAGGCTTTCCCTCTATCACTCAACAGGGACTCATATTTAGTCGGGTCAAAATCAACACCAAGCTCCATAATTTCATCCTCAATAAATGCAATCGCAGAGCTAAGAGATTTAATGTCTTCAACAACTGCCTCCTGCTCCTCAAGAGTTTGGTCAAGAAGCTGCGTATAAATATCCTCCTGTCCACTTGTCATATCCAGTAAGTTTTCCTTAGCCTCTTTTTGAAGTTCAAGATTATCCATTTCCATTTGCAGTTCTTCCTCCAAAGTCATCAAATTTGATTTTTGAAGATCAAGCCGCGACTTTTCCGCCTGAAGCTCGTTCTGAATTACATCAATTTTTTCAATTAATTGCTGCCCGGTATCATTTAAAAGATCAAAATACTTTAATTCCTTCACAATATCTCCCACAGAAGTATCTGAAAGAAGAAGTTTAAAAGCATCCACGTTTCCATTCTCATCAAATGTAAAATACTCATTTTCTTCTACATATAATATGCGAATATAATCTTCTAAAAGATCTTTTTGATAATTCAATTCAATCTCCCTAAATTCAATTTGTTCGTATAATGCCTTAATATCGTTTTCTGTCTGAACAATTTGCTCAAATACCTTAAGCAATTTCTCGGAAGTTTCTGATATCAACAGATCAAGATTTGCTATTTGGGAAGAAAGTGAAAGTTTTTGCTCAGAAAGAATATCAAGCTGATACTTAGTGTCGGTAATATTATTTAGAAGCTGTCTATAATCAGCCTTTGAATAAAGAAGTTCCTGATCAAGCTTTTCCTTAAATTTCTCATTTTCTTTAAGTTTTTCTTGCTCTCCTTCGCTTACAACCTCTTCTTTAAGTTTTTCTTGCTCTCCTTCGCTAATAACCTCTTCTTCCCGGGATTCATCCACACTAAGCTCTTCTCCCGCATTCGAATCCAGCACAAAAGTTCGCATATCATCGGAATTGGCAGAAGTCATCAAAGAATTCCCAACAATAAATGCTGTTAAGAATAGAGCCACCACATAATAATCCACTAATCTTTTCATTTTTATTTTAATATATCTATATATTATATAACAAATTGGCGTATTTATCAAACTATACTTAAATATTGAAAAAGACTTGCAAAATATGATTTTCCTATTAAAATATTCACGAAAATTAATCAAAAACTATGTCACATAAGAAAGCAGGAGGATCAACGGATAATGGTCGCGATTCAGTCGCAAAACGCCTTGGGGTAAAGGTTTTTGGAGATCAACAGGTAAAAGCCGGAGGAATTATAGTTAGACAAAGAGGAACAAAATATTTTGCGGGAAAAAATGTCGGAATGGGAAAAGATCACACAATTTACGCCCTAAAAGACGGAAAAGTTAACTTTACTGAGAAATCTTTAAAGAAATTCGATGGAAGAGTCTTTAAGGATAAATACGTTAATGTAGAGGAAAAAGCTGTTTAATAAAATTTAATCAATGTCTTTAGAGTCTTTTATTGGTTTCGAATCCGGTGAGGGAATGTCTGAATCGGCATTTGAAGCTTTTAAGGAAAAAATGAAAACAGCTGCTGCACAAATAGCAGCAATAAAGAAAGAAGAAAAGAAGCAAAAGAAAAAGGAAGAAGATTTACTCAAACTATTACTAAAATTCATTCAAACAAGCCAAAATAAAACTCTTACCCTTTTAATTGCAAGGGCACTTGAGCAAAATATTCCATCAAATTTTATATTAGCCGTAATTTTACTGGGAAATATTGAAATTCAACAAGAAATTGGCAGTTTTTTGCTTCCGCACGAACTAAAAGTTGAAGAAAATAATTCAAATACAACCGCATTAACCTTCTTTGGCGAGGATCAAACCCTACCTCTAAAACAGAGAATTGAATTGGACAACTGGCTAAAAGGGATAGTTTTTCAGGCAGATGAGAACCCGCATAAGCTAATAAAACACGCATATTTCTACCCGAAAGGCAGCAAAGACAAGAAAATTAAAAAAGCTTTAATAGAGCTGGTGCAATATGTGGTTGAAGATTACATTGGTCCGCAAAACAAAAAGTATGAGGGTTTTGCAAAATTTGTGTTAAAAGGAATCCTAAAAAAAACCGAGGAAAAATTGAAAGAAAGAAACCTAATTGACTAATTCTTAACCTTACTACAAATATAATTGCTAAGATTTGTAGTTAAATCCATATAACAATCATGTAGACTATTGATTTCCTGCTCATTTGTAAGCTCGGATCTTCTTTTATTATACATTAAAGTAAGGTAATTACGAACAAACTTAATAAGATTCTTTCTCTTTGTATAAGGACGAACAAAATCCTTTGATAAACACTTAAAAAAGAAGAATTTGGCCAAAAGTTCGCTTTGAAGAATTCGCTTAAAAATTTCATCACCAATCGACAATTCAAATCCGCTTTCATTAAAAAAATTGAGAATATAGGGGCCATATTGCTCAAGAAATAAGTTTTGCAACTCATCATCATCAGAATATTTATCAAACAAATCGAATAATCCTTTTTCTGCAGTTCTAAAAAGAAATTTCCTATCAAAATGTGATTGAATCCTAGAATATAGATTTAGTAATTTTGTTACCCTAACATCCAATTTATCATTATCTATCTCATCATTATTACAAATAATAAATATACTCAATTTATATAAAAGGTTGATTGAATCTCTAATATATTTAGGAAATTCCTTCAAAAATTCATTATCAAGCTGGTAATCAATTTCATCGTTTTCAATTTGTCTTAAAACTTCAAAGGCACTTAATGGATCCAGGTTTAAAAGCTCAGTATCTATATAGCCCGGCTGCTCTTTATTAAGGAGATTGTAGGCTTTAGTTAAAAGTTTTAACAAATCTGCCGTATTGCTTAAAAAATTAGTCCCGGTATCATTTGAGCAAAATTCAAAATTTGATTCGCATACTTCCTCGTCAGTACAACAGAGAATTTGAAAAAGTTCATCGTGGATTTCATCCAGTTCGATATCAATAGAGTCAAGCCCTTCAGGAGCTTTCTCACTCTTTAGTACATGTTCAATTGGGCCTACAAATAGATGGTCTGGTAATTTGAATTCCATTTTTAAACTTACATTTTTCTTAGGAGCTTGGAGATAGAAACGGCTTCCCTTTCGTACTTTAGATATAGAGCAAGAAGATTTTCAGCGCTTAGTTTACTTCCAAGGTTATTGATTTCAAATTGATGCAAATACTTAATTGCACGTTTAACTTTATCGTTTATACTCGATAGATTATCAGGAGTCAATGCAATTCTTCCATCTTTCAAATATTCAAGAAATTTATCCGACTTTGATGCGTTAGTAGCTATTCTTTTAGCCTTATTAGTTTTGTTTTTAAGGGATTCCAATGCTTCATTCATATTATTCTGAAGTTGGCTCTGCATTGATAAAAATCTATCCTCACTAACCTTTTCCCTTATATCCTCTTCAATAATCCTGAACGCATCTACAAGATCAGACTCAACCCTCTCAAAATTCTCATGATTTACACAAATAACTCCATTAGAAAAATCCAAAATAAACTGGTTTGCACTTTGCACAGAATTTGAGGAAGCTGTATCTAAAGTTTGTTTTCGTAGAATTAAATTATAATTTTCCAAATATTCCTTATTCAATTCTGCATATTTTTCATCAATAGAATTATGCAGTTCCGGATCGGCAAGGCTCTCCTCAATTAATTTACACGCATTTATGGCATCGTAAAGTTTTGCAATTAAACCACCCAGTCTATATTGCGCAAAATGCTTAATGTTACTGGCATTAAGTGATTCTAAGTTATCTAAAGCTAGTTTATATTCAGCCGATTCACGCAAAGCTTTTTTAAAGGATGTAGTGTTATCCTCAGGAAGCTCGCTAAACGATGCATTAAACCGATCAGATTGAAATTTATAGATGGCATCAATTTTGTTATGGAAAAACCGTATAAGGTGAGAAAAAAATCCATGGCCATCAAGCGCTAAAATTGCTGGATACACTTCATTTAGCTCAGTCGCAAACTTAGATTTTAAAGTGTTCTCCAAATCAGATTCAAACGCGGCTCGAATCAGCCTTTCAATATGTTGATGGACATCATCAATATTTAATCTTAGGGGATTATCCAGATCCTCACTAGTAGTTACCTCTGGAAAGAATATAAGCTCATTTTTAAGTACTTTTGCTAAAATATTTAAAATTTCACCCTTTTTTACTTGTGGATAAGCCTCGATGGGTTCCTCTACATCAATTGGAATATCTTCTTCATCAGCAAAAGCAGATCTAATATCCTCAAATTTTGGTAATGGTCTCAAACGGGATCTTTCTGCCATTAATTAGTAATTAATATCTACAAACCATAATGTTTATATAACTCCATCTGCAGTTGCTTTGCGGTCATATGCGGGTGAATACCTAAGTCCTGCTTAGTTTTTGGAGAACGAATTACAACTTGAATATAGGTGCCAAGGTTGTGCCTAAGCTTTTCCCTCCCATATTCGGAGACACTTATATTTCCAGTAATAGCCATAGTCATTAAATCAATAATAGATTGTTTATTCTCAAGCATACCAATTAAGACATCTATAAATTTGAGTTTACTGGAATTAAACCCTTCAATACCTTTGTCAACAAACGCAGATAATTTAGATCGCAACTTCTTTACCTCATTTAGGTCAGCATCCAGCATAGTTTGAGAAAGAGCTTTTATTTTGGCATTATACGCCTCTACACTTCGCTCGAAATAAGAATCTATAAGCTCAAGGTGGTCCTGCGTAAATATAGAAGTGGAGTTTTGTTGTGGATCTAAAAAGGATAAATCATTATCCGGCACTAATTGGGAAATTTCTTCTCTCAAATCAGTAAGTTCAATTGGGTCTAAGGAGCTTGGATTACGTTCCAATTCAAGAAAACGAGCCCGAGTTATAAATTCAGAACACCATTCAATTATCTTGTTAATTAAAGATTCCTTCTTTCGTTCTAATATAGACTTAAGGTCATCGATTTTGTCCTCTTGTGAGTTTTTTGATAAAATTTCAGCCCTGTATTGTAAGGTAATATCAATTTTTTGTTCAACTTCAGAAATAAGGCCGGCAAAATATTTTTCTATTTTATCAGTATTGGTTCCAAGATGTATATTCCTAAAAAATTCACCACTAATGATTGATGTAAAATACTGTTCAATTTCTTTAAGTTCTCTAAATCTTTTTGAACCAAGGATTACTAGGGGAGAACGATTTTGCAGAATTCCAGTACCAGCAATGTCGCCAAGTTGTTTGTGAGTTTTACCCATAATTGTATCGATATCTTCAGGATCCAAAAAAAGACCTGATGGTTCTTTTTCAGGAGCTCCCTCAAGACGTACGCGAACATACTCTTCATCAAAGCGTTGTGTGTCATACTTCTTTCCCTCCTCCTCCTCCTCCCCATCATCCTGCATATCTTCTAATTCCTCATCTAATGCCCGGGTTAAATCTCCACTTCCAAAATCGAGAGTTTTATGATCTGGCATAATAATAATGTTAATTTAAGATTGTTAATATAGCCGCCAAAGCGCAGTTTAGTCAAGTGGCTTTACTATAAATCAAAATCGTTTTCGGTTTTTACTGTAGAAGTTTTTTTAAGGTAAGAGTTTTTAAGCTCAAGGACCGCTAGAGCAAGTATTAAAATAAAAATTGAGATAGTATTTAAAAGTACATTCCTTGGGTCTTCATGATTAATAATTGTATAACGTACAAGGTCTGTAATTCCGATATAAACGAAAAATCTTAATGGGAAGTGATATCCTTCTGCAAAATAAATTTTAATGGAAGCCACAACCTCTATAAAAAGAAAAATCAAAAAGATCCTCTCTAGAAAATGCTGCATCTCAAAGCCATTACTCACGTAGTCGATAACAACAGCGGCAAAAATTTGTATAATAAGAACACTAAAGAAAACAGCGATTAAAAACAGTATTCCCGCAGTTGGGATATGAAGTATTTTTTCGATACAGGTTTTCAATTTTTTTATAAATTTCATATGCAAATTATACGACAATAGTTAGATTATCGCAATTGCGTTCAATGGGGGCTCACTGAAAAAGCTTGAAAAATTTACGGCCTGACCGTCCAATTTTTCATCGCTTTTTCTCTTTCGCCTCCGGCACGCTAAGATTGCGTGGCTCTGCGGCTTCAGACCGTGAGCCTCGCCATTATCTCTGGGGTGAGTGATGGGATTTGAACCCACGACCCTCTGGACCACAACCAGATGCTCTAACCAACTGAGCTACACTCACCATAAAAATCGTAAATTATCTTAGTAGAAAAAAGGCTGGCTGACAAGTAAATAAAACCCTCCCCACTTGGGGGAGGGAACTTGTTGGGATTTAGGTGTGAAAACGCTAGAAGCCTATTCAACCTAGTCTAACAAGAATATTTCGAAACAGTAGAACTGATTCGCAGAGGTCAATCAACCCTGTTTATTTATACTGTCCGGATGCAAACAGTTAAACACTAAATACATAATACTGAAAAAATGGAAAAAATCAAGGCTTTTTTTGTTGTCCTGAGATATGAGAATTCACAAGCTTATCAACCATCAGTTTATATTTTAACTCAATTCGCTTTTTTTTCTCGTTTAATAATTTGATTTTCTTTGCTTCTTTTGAAAGTATTTTAAAAATTGATTTAAGATTTTTCTTAGGCATAAACTCTATTAAGGCTCTTATTTTTGCCTTTTCAGGGTCGGAAATAGATGAAAAATTTAAAAGTTTCAATATTTCTGATTGTAGTAGTTCTTTATTCATATTAAGAGAGTAATCGGTCGATCATAAGGTAAAAGTCGCGCACATCGATAATTGTAATGATTTCTGCAAGAATTTGGGTATTCATGCCCTTTTTGCCGGAAACAGTGTTATATAGGTGATCGTATAATGTCTTTAAATTTTCAGCATTTTGTACATTTTCAAGAGTATTTGGAAATAGTTTTTTACCAAGAATTGAAAGAACACTTTCCCTGTCCTCCTCATTTAAGGTGGGATCCACCATCTTAAAAACTTCTGTTCCAAGGTCAAACTTTCCCAGCAAAGAAAAACCCAGATTTCTAATTTTCCATAATTCGGTAATTGAAAAATCTTCAAGATTTAGCACACGCAACAAAATATCACGATCTGTAACAAGTTTTTCAAGCGGATAATCCGTATTTGCAGAAATTTCAATAATTTTATCAAGATGATTCTTAAGGTCGGAAGAATTCGGATATTGTTCCTTAAGTTTTTTTAGGTTCATTAAAGAAAACGCCAAGGTAGGGGATAGTTGTTCCTCTGTAATTTGAGTAGGAGTTTCTCCCTCGCTGGATTCTTTAAACTTTTTAAGACCGTCAACAATGTAACCGCGTTGTTCTTCAGTAAACCGGTCAGACCCCAAGTTTTGCAAAACAGGCTCGATTACATTCGATCTAAAAAATTCCTGATCATTATCTTCTACCTGTTCATGGTAATTTATCTCATCAACAACAATATCGGTTACTTCGCTGTTTTCCTTTGCAATAAGCGCCCTAGCCTCACTACTCACCTCTTCTTTTTCCTTATTTAGCGCGCCCATCTCTTCTTTAAAAGAATCCCAAAAAATTGAAACACGCTCCCAAAAGCTTTTGTTTTTAATTTTAACAGCCTCTTTCAACGCCGTAAAAGCAGAAGGCAAGGTCTTAAGGGGATTTAAGTAATCAAGTTTTCCGGGAGCTTGCTCCATCTACAAGTTGTTAATATCGTATTTATCCGCAGGCCAGGCTGGATCATAGCCAGCGCTTGTTCTTTTAGTTTTTTTCTTTTTTTCGATAGTTTTGCCCGATCCATTTTTGCTTGGATAGATAACGCTAGGAAGATCTTCGTCTGTAACTTCAAATTTTTCTTTGGATTGTGCAGGAATAGGTTCTTGTAGACGCTCCTTCACGATTTTCCCTGAATTTTCTGCCTCTAGGACTTTTGTAATGTCATCCACTATTCTTTCAGACTTGTTTTTGGAAGGCATCTTAATTTCAAGATCAATATCAGGAGTAGTAATAAAACCATCAGGCTCCTTAAATCTATTGCCATCAGCTGAGTCAAGTTTTTCCTGATCCTCATCGATTCTCTTTGTTTCCTCTTCTTCTTTTGCCTCATCCCAAGCTTCTTCCATAATTTCACCATGCTCAGGCCATAGTTTTTTAACAAGCTCGTGAATAGCAAAACCTGCAGCAACAAGGAGCCCTGTATAAATTGCATATTTTGCTGTGGTTGCAATTAGGCTTCCAGATCTAACACCAGGTAAAGCAGATCTTTGATTTCTTGGAGCACGATTAGGATTGGCAAATGGATAAGGACGACCACTTCTGGTTACTGGAGCCGTAGGAGGTAGATTATGACCTGGTCTATTAGCAAGCCCCCCCCAACCGCTAGGAGAAGAATAGCCTAAAGCCTCTAATTCATTATTAAGAATAAACATTCTGTTGTCTAAGGCCTCCATATCCGCGATCACAGGGGCCAAAGCACCAGGGTCCTCTCGTCTTCGGGCCCCAAATAGCCAAAACCTTCTAGTATCATCAGTCAGCCTTTCATAAATTTCAAAGTCCAGAACATCATCGTAAGCCTTTTTCAAACGAGATAAGTGCCTATGTTTAGTGAAAAACGCATTATCAACTCTCAAAAAATATAGCCTCTCCTGCACACCTCTAAGCTCATTAAGTACATCTAAAACCTGAGGATGCGGAGGAAGAGATGGGGGAACCCCTTGATACAAATCCTCAACTGCACCAACATCGAATGAAAGGTCATCGATAAAATCATCAAGCATCCTATTTGGATTAAGCCTATCCATAACAGAATCCCAGGCTCCAGTGACCAAATCCAAAGTAATATATGTGAGTGCATAAGTACCAGCAAAGACAGCTATAGTAGCCGCAATATGGGGTAAATTAATACCTGTAGTAGTTAAGCCCAGTAAGCCACCAAAGCTGTATTTAAGATTATATTTGTCGTATCTCGTGCTTATACTCTCAATATAATTTTGAAGTTCTACTGTATATTCTTCTGGATTTTTACCGCTTTTATATAATTCATACATCGAATTTATATCTTCAAGGATAGTAACAAAATCACTCTCAATTTCAGCAACAACTTCCGGTGAAACATTAATATCAATCGACTTAACTCCATCACTTACCTTAAAACCGGTTTCTGTTTTCATAGGAATAAGGCCCAGAAACTGTAACTTATTCACAATATCAAACATTTTTGTGGCATCTGAAATTTCAAGTTCGCCGGTTTTTGCATTAACTTCGATTCCATCCAGTTTTGGAAGAAGTGAATCGAATTCCTGCTCAAGATTAGTTTCCATTGTAACCCCTGATCTATGTTTAAGTTTTAGCTTTCCATTTTCAGAAATCATGGTAAATCCACGTTTACGTAAAACTGAAACATGGTCGGCAAGTTCAGCTCCCTCAGGGAAAATAACAGTATTGGTTTCTGCATCTATCTTTGCTCCTTCAACAGAGTAAACCGCTTGATAAATACGCTTCATCTTTTGATAATTACTCTCCTTAGAAGGATTTACGCTGAGTTCAACCTCTGTTTCTTCTCCAGCTTTATTCTTATATTTATAAGCAATCTCAATTTTTCCGGTTTTAGTATCAATATTATAATCAACTTTTTGATCATATCCTGATTCCTTGAGAGCTCGATCCATTCTTGCAATAAATTGTTCAGGGGATGGCGTATCGTAAACAGC
>WJKE01000118.1 GCA_014729275.1 Candidatus Peregrinibacteria bacterium
TTCATTACTTCATCACTTAATACCTCATCCATTTTTTTAATTTTTTGTTTGAGGATGTTTTCCAAATGTGAAGCAATTTTATTAAGTCTTAAATTTTCATTTATTTTACCCTTTGGCCTTCCCAGGTGACTCATAATTATCAGACTTGCTCCATTTTCAAGCAAATGCTTGATAGTTGGTATTGAGGCCATAATCCTTGAATCATCTTCAATTTCCCCTTTGTTATCAAGTGGAACATTATAATCTACTCTGATTAAAATTTTTTTACCTTTTAATTCAGGTATCTCTTTTAATGTTTTTATTTTCATATTTTTAATTAAATTTTTGTTTGCATTAATGCGGCAATTGCGGCTTCTTTTCCTTTATTTAGCCCATTTTTAGAAACACGTTTTTTTGCCTGGTCGATAGTGTTTGCACATATAATTCCAAAACTTATCGGAGTATCCATTTCTAATTGTACCTTCATTAAACCATAATGTGAATATTTAGATACAAGATCAAAGTGAAGTGTTTCTCCTTTAATAACTACACCAAGGGCAATTATTGCGTCCGGTTTATGCCTTTGAATAATTTTTTTACATGCATAGGGGAGTTCTAAAGCTCCTGCAATGAAAAATATCTGAATATTATTTTTGTCTATGTTATTGGAAATTAATTCTTTTTTAGCGTTTTTTAAAAGTTTATTTCCAAGTTTTGAATTGAAATGGGGGAGTACAATTGCAATTTTCAGACCACTTTCTTTTAGTTTTACTTTATTAAATTTATTTATTTCCATAGTTTATTAATCCATGCTTTTTAGATATTCTTATTTGGCTTCTTTTTTTTATTTAACATGTTTTCAATGTATTTTGAAAGAATATCTATTTCGATATTAACTTTGTCGCCTTTTTTAAGTTCATTGAGATTCGTATTTTTAAGAGTATGTGGAATAAGGTCTACAGAAAATTTGTCTTTTTCAAGGTTTGAAATAGTTAAACTAACTCCATTTATCGTGATCGATCCTTTATATGCCAATTTTTTTTCGATGTGAGGCGGTGTAGAAATGCTTAGTTTTGTTTTTTTATCATTGGTTTTCAGTTTTATTACTTTAGCACAAATGTCTACATGCCCCTGAACAAAATGACCATCCAGTGACTGGTGAAGTCTTAGAGCAGGCTCGAGATTCACTTTTTCGCCTTTATTCAAAGTTCCAAGGTTTGTTAAGTTTAACGTTTCTGGCATGGCTAAAAATTTGAATGAAGTATCGTTAATATCCAAAATTGTTACGCATACACCATTTACTGCTATTGATTCACCAGTTTTTTTTGAGTCCACTGTTTTTTTGCAAGAAATTTCAAAAAGTTTGCCTTTGTCGTTTTCTTGAATTTCGATCACTTCGCCTTTCTCAATGATTATACCTGTAAACATAGAATTTATTTAACTTACTTGAATTCTAATTGGTTTTTTTGGCCAAGTAAAGCGATTTTAGGAAAATTTAATGATTTTTTTAGAATTTTTTAATGTTGAAATTTTATAAATGAAGAGAATTATTATTTAATCATTTCATTATGCGAAGCTTAAATCGAGTATGCCTAATGGGGCATCTTACTGCAGATCCTGAACTGCGGCAAACAAAAAGTGGGATTAGTGTTGCTAATTTTCATATTGCAACAAATCGTTTTATTAAAGATGGTAAAGAAAAGAAAGAGATTGCAGATTACCATACAATTGTTGCCTGGAATAAACTTGCGGAAATTTGCGAAAAGTATTTATCCAAGGGAGCTGCGGTTTATGTTGAAGGAATGCTTGTAAATCGTTCTTTTGAAAAAGATGGAAAAAAGCATTATAGAACAGAGGTAATTTTGGATAATTTGAATATTCTTACTTTTAAGAAAACTTCATCAGGTAAAGAAGAGGTTGGAATTAAATCTTTAAAAGATGATGTGAATGATATAGATATAGAGGAATCCGATTAGATATTGCGGAATCTGATTAGATACTTAAATGGGGGCAAAACTTATGAATAAGTTTTGCCCCCTGGATTCTTTTGTTTTATAATTACATCATGAAAATTTCTCAATATAAATGCAGGAACTGTAATTCATATTTTGATCATGTTGTTTGTGAAAGTAAAAAACATAAAATTACATGTGTTTTTTGTTCAGGAATAAATAACATTGAGCAGTTTGAAACTTTGTTTATCCCTGATAAGGGATTTTGTCCCAAAAGCAACTTAAGGTTTCGTGGAAATTTGAATAGAATTACTACTGGAGATACAAAGTGCCCCACTTGTAATGTAAAATAAAATTAATCCTAATTCCTTACCTATGAATTTTAAAAGCATTTTTTCAATTTCTTTTGTGCTAATATTTATATTAACTTCTTTATCTTCATGTCGCCTCAAAGAACCTGAAGAACAATCAGGATCTTTTCAAGGTATTACTTTGACGTATTATAAAATGTTTGACGATGAGGATGTTATAGAGCCAATTATTAACGAATATACAGCAACCCATCCGGGACTAAAGATAAACTACAGGAAGTTTACTGACTTTGATGAATATACAGATTTAATTTTGAATGAAATGGCTGAAGGCGAAGGACCTGATATATTTTCTATGCAAAACACCTGGTTTACTTCAAACTATAAAAAAATTCACTCAATGCCCGAGGAGTTTGGAACCACTGAGGATTTCGCTTTAACTTTTGTCGATGTTGCTTACCAGGATTTAGTTACCACAGATCAAAATGGATTTGATAAGGTTTTTGCCTTACCAATGACAGTTGATACATTAGCTCTTTATTATAACAAGGACCATTTTGAGGATAGAATTCCTACACGCGGAAAACCCTCTAATACCTGGGAGGGAATAGAAGAGGATGTTCAGTTATTAACCAAGGAAGACAACAGTTTTAGTAGATTTGATGTCTCCGGAATTGCTCTTGGTAGATCTGATAACATTAGCAGAGCGGTTGATATCCTGTATCTATTGTTTTTACAGCATGGTTTGGATTTTTATAATGAAAATGTTTCCAAGGCAATATTTGCGAATAAGCAATCTAATGCAACCGATAATGCAGCTCTTGCAGCCTTAGATTTTTTTGTGAGTTTTGCTGATGAAGACCAAAAAAATTATACCTGGAATGACCTGGTAGTAAGTCCGGAAAATCCTGAAAAGGAAATCGAGGCTTTCGCCAGGGGGGATGTTTCTATGATAATCGGTTATGCTTATACTTATGATGAGATTTTGAATCAAATGAACATCCTTGATAGCAGAGGAATACGAACTATTGATAAATCGGCTATACGAATCAGTCAAATCCCTCAATTATATGATCCCGATGTTTCAAATCAAAAGCGTGTTACTTATGCTAGCTACTTTGCTGAAACTGTTTCTCGAACTACAGAATATCCTGATATCGCTTGGGACTTTTTGATCTTCTTAACATCTAAAACAAACCAGGAATTTTATTTTGAAAAATTACACAAACCTACTTCCAGAAGAGATTTGATTGAAGAGCAGATGAAAGATCCTACCTATGGTGTTTTTGCTTCTCAGATAGGTTATGCAGAGTCGTTTCCTATTACAGACTACTATAAATATAAAGAAATTTTTGCAAATGTAATTTCTGCTGCAAATCAATCTGGAGCAACTGCAAAATTAATTAATGATGCTCAGGATTTAATTGATGGACTTTTACCTGAAGAAGGTTTTATAGTTCCAAGAGCGGAAATTGAGACATAATGCTTAAATTAGCACGACTATTATTATATTTTTTCATATTTTTAATACCTTTTCAGTATAAGGTCATTTATTATAGCACTGAAGCTTATTATTCCGGATTTTTTAATCCATATTTAACATTTTTTCTATACCTCCCTGATATATTTTATATTCTTGGTATTTTGTTTTTTGGGATTTCTTTAATTTTTAGTAATAGGATTTACAATTTTATACCTAAAAATAAATATTTATTTTTTTTAATTACACTATTTTTGTTTGCCATAGGCTTATCAATATTGTTTTCGACGGAAAAAGTCATCAGTCTATTAGTTCTACTTCGATTTATTCAATTTTTTTCTGTATTTTATTTAATTTCTATTGGATTTATTAAAAATTCCACCGTACTTCGAATACTGGTAATTGCAGTTTCTGTAAGCGCAGTAATTGGATTGCTGCAATTTATTAACCACGGATCCATTGGGCTCAATTTTTTAGGTGAACCCTTGCTTTCAGTTGATTCTAACGCTACTTCGACTCTTGGTTTTTTAGATGAAAAAATTCTACGTTCATATGGAACATTTCCTCACCCAAATTTATTTGCAGCATATCTTGCTTTTTGTATTCTGGTGTCTTTTCAATATTTGGGTAGATATAAGTTTTTGTTTATACTTTTATTAAGTCTTGGATTAATTTTTACATTCTCAAGGTCAGTTTTATTTGCATTGTTTATTTCACTGATAATTTATTTTTTAATTGAGATTAAATCATCAAAATTGCGATATTTCGTGATTTTTATATTATTGTTTTTGTTCTCAGTATTATTATTTTATGAACCTATACGATTAAGATTTATATTAGGTGACAGCGCAGGCTTTATTGAAAGAATTAATTATATGATTCTTGCAAAAAATATGATTGTAGAAAATCCTTTAGGAGTTGGTTTAGGAACTTTTACCGCTTTAGGCCAATCTTTTTTAGGAACTAAACTTATGCCTTGGTTATTTCAGCCGGTTCATAATTTAATTATTTTGGTTTTGTCTGAAACCGGGATTTTTGGAGCGTTAACCTTCTTACTTGCCTTAATTTATCCGATTTTTTATATTTTAAAAAAATCTCGAACCTCAAAATATGCATACTTGATATCTCTTTGGGTTTTTATAATAATAATCAGTCAATTTGATCATTATTTATTAACACTTTATCAAGGACAGGCTTTATTATTCTTGTTTTGGGCTCAGTTTAATCTTTAAGTTTTTCAATTTCTTTGTTTAGTTTTTCTAATTGCAAGTTGCCGGTTCCGCCTTGATGCTTCGATTCTTTGAGCATTTTGACAATATTATTTTTATCAATCTCCAGTTTTTCCAAACTATCACCAACTTTTTTGTAGGCATTTCTGAATGATTCACCTTTTTTTACCATTTCAAAAGCCTTATGGGCTGCAAATAACTCCGGATTCATGTCATTTAATAATTCTTTTTCGTTTGGAATTAAATTCTTTATTATTATTTTCATAACTTTAAGCGACATAGAGGTATATCTAAGCCCCAGGAATAGCGGCCTTTTAATTTCTTGCCCATCTCTATGATAACCGGAAATTTTATTCAGGATGTTCATAGTAATTTCGTTTCTGCATGCCATAACTGTTGCTGTTCTTGCTCGAATTAATTCTGCTACATCCAGGTTTTTCTTTTGAGGCATTATTGAAGATCCTGTTGAAATTTGATCCGGTATTGTGAAGAATAAAAATTCCTGTGTTGTGAAAAACATTAAATCAGATGCAAGCTTATTTAATGTGAGCATTATCTGGCAACAAGCCTCCAGAACCATACCCTCTATTTTTCCCCTAGAATTTTGACAGTAAATTACGTTTTTTTGAGTTTTTTTGAACCCTAAATCTTGAGATAGCTTATCTCTATCAAAATCAAACGGGGAACCGTAACCGGCACCGCTGCCTAAGGGATTTTGATCTACCATTAAGTTTCTAATCGCACTTAACATTTCAATATCATCTACAAGACTTTCAGCAAATGCTGAATACCATGTTCCCAAGGATGTAGGCATTGCTTTTTGCATGTGTGTATAGCCTGGCATAGGCATGTATTCATATTTTTTTGCGGTTTTAGTTAGTGTTTCGGCAAGGTATATAGCTAATTTTTTCATTTCGTTTAGTTTTTCTTTCATAAAAAGCCTCATAGTTACCAGAACCTGATCGTTTCTTGATCTAGCTGTATGGATTTTTTTTCCAATATCTCCATGGTGTGTTGTTAGATAGTTTTCTATTTTTGTATGACAATCTTCGTCTTCTAACTTTAGCTTGAATTTTCCTTTTTCATATAATTCCATAATTTCATCTAAACCTTTTCTTAATTTTTTGAGCTCTGCAGCGCTTAAAATGCCATGTCTTTTGAGCATTTTTCCATAAGCCCATGATCCCTCAACATCGTATGGAATAAGCTCCTGATCATATAGAATATCATCTCCGGCATTGTACTGTTCTACCTGTGGATCAATTTTTAGAGTTTTTTCTTTATACCAAAGTTTCCGTTTTATAGGCTTTTTGTCATTTTTTGAATTAGAACTCATATTATTAATTTAAATTTAATTTACATGCTTTATAACCGTTTATTGTAGCGATTTTTGTGAGGATTTTTAAGTCATACAGTCTAACCGCTGATGCTATTAAAGAAATTTCTTCAAAAAGATCTCCATTATCCTCCGGCACAAATATATCGGAAATATTATCTGTTCCTACCCCAACGTTAATACCGGCCTCAATCATTTCATCTACCTGAGCGATAGAATTGTGTATTGGGGCGATTTTTTCTTTGTGTTGTTTCATACTAATTGCCGCTTTTGGACAAACCGTAACATTTGTCCCCGTGTTAGCCAGTTTTTTGTAAATTCTTTCTCGATCTTCTCTCATTTGGCATGCAACCGATATAGCATGAAGTATTGTTACTCTTCCGCTTAGCCCTTTTTCTTTAAGCAGATCTACAAACCATTCTGCATCTTTTTCTTCAGGATTATTTTCCTGGTCTATGTGTACGTCCAAGTCTTTACCTGTGTTTTTTGCCACTGAAAATATAAATTCTGCATGTTTTTTGTCGCCGCCATCCATTGCTCTATCTCTTGAAGGAAGGCCTCCTACTACATCACAAACATCACAGGCTTCTTCAAATAAATTCATTTTGGATTTATCAAAATCACTGGCATCTTCATTTAAAAAACCTTCAAGTGGATGGGCAACAAGTTGTAAAGTAAATTGGTCCTTATATTTTTCTCTCACTTTTGCCGCAGCATTGACTACAAGCATACCTACTATGCTATCTGCATCTACATGCGTTCTACACGCAATTATACCTTGTTTCATAAAATGTTCTATACAAAATGTTAAACGTTTCTGAATTGACTCGTCAGTATGATTTTTTTTGATTTCGCGATTTAAAATCCATTTTTCTTCCATTAGGGCAGAAGCTTGTTCCCAAATTTCAGGAGTTAATGTGTAAGCTCTATCCAAATGCGCATGACAATTTACCATCCCGGAGGTCTTGCTTACCTCTTTAAAAAATAGATCTTTGAATGGGAATGTTTGATACATATATTTTTAATTAATGCTATTTATTTTTTTACCATAGCCATTTAAAAATGCTTTGGCATCCATTTCTTTTTTACCTTCTAACTTTAATTTTGTTATTTCAAGGCTATTATTTCCAAATCCCAAATATAATTTATTGTCATGTTTTTTGAATTCGCCTTTGGGTACTGCATTAGTGCTTATTTTAGTTTCAAGAATAAACATTTTTTTATTTTTAAAAAATGTATATACATTGGGCCAGGGAGTAAAAGCTTTGATCATGTTAATTACTTTTTTTGCATTCATACTTTTTTTAATCTCAGCATCTTCTTTTTTAATCTTTTTACAATATGTAGCTTTTTCATGATTTTGTGGGATTGGATTTATGTGTCCCATTTTATAATCTTCAAGTACGTAAGGAAGTAGCAATCCGGATAGATAGGCTAATTTTTTCCTTAATGTATCAGTATTATCTTCTTCATCAATATTAATCCTTTGTATCATTAAAATATCTCCCTGATCCATTTTTTCATTCATTTTAATTATTGAAATACCGGTTTCTTTATCTCCATTTAATAATGATTCCTGGATAGGTGATGCTCCTCGATATTTTGGAAGTAGTGAGGCATGAACATTTATACAAGCTTTTTTTGGCATTTTTAAAATTTTTTCATCCAAGATCATTCCAAATGCGATAACAACGTAGAAATCTGCTTCAAAATTTTTTAAGTATTCTTTTAATTCCGCTTGATTATTTGGCTGAAATACTTTTAAACCAAGGTTTAACGCGTGTTCTTTTACAGGTGGAGGCATTAGAATTTGAGATCTTCCTATTTTTTTGTCCGGTTGCGTTATTACACTTATTACTTCAAATTTTTCTGACTGATTGAGTACTTCCAGAGCGGGAAGCGCGAAATCTGGTGTGCCGAAGAAAACTACTTTCATTGTTTTTTTTTAGCTAAACTGATTTTAACAATTATTTTGAATTATATGGGAAAATGCCTTGCCCTTCCAGCGTAATTGTGTTATTATTTAAGTCTTTTTAAACGAAATTATGTTTTGGAAATCTAGAAAGGCATGGAAAATAATCGAAAAAGCGCAAAATGTCGCGATTATTTCGCATAGAAAACCAGATGCAGATACACTTGGTTCTGCAATTGCTTTTTGGAAGTTTTTTAAAAATAGGGGAGTAAAGGCAAAAATGGTATGTAAAGATAAGCCAAATTTAGTTTTTAATTTTTTGCCTTATGTTAGTGAATTTATTACTGATTTTAATCCTGCTGAGCATGATTTGATTATTTTTGTTGATATTGGCGCGTCTTATATGACACATTTGCATATTTCACATAAAAATCTTTTTACTGCAGCTCCCACTATAAATATAGATCACCATTCTTCAAATGATCATTTTGCTGATATAAATATTGTTGATAGTACTAAAGCCTCCGCAACCCAAATTATTTTTGAGATCTTTAGACAGCATAATGTTGATATTGACGAAGACATTGCAACCTGTTTATTAGCTGGTATTTACGGCGATACGGGATCTTTTAAGCATGCAAATACATCTGAGCAGGTTTTTAAAATGGCTTCGTATTTAATGGCTAAAGGCGGTCAAATCAAAGGTGTAACAAATAATTTATTTAAAAATAAATCCCTTAAAACATTAAAACTTTGGGGTAGAGTGCTTGAAAAAACTAAAATTACACCTGATAAGATGGTTTTATCTGTAATTAACGAAGAAGATTATGATTCAGCTTCAGCAGGACCTGAACATTTATCCGGCGTTGTGGAGTACTTAAACATGGTGCCTGATTCTAAATTTGCAATTTTAATTAATGAGGATAGAAAAGGAAATATAAAAGGGTCTTTTAGAACGCGTAATAGGGAAATGGATTTATCCAGAATGGCTGCAACTTTTGGCGGCGGTGGGCATAAACAAGCTTCGGGATTTATTCTTCCGGGGCAGGTTGATTCTTCGCGGGTTTATCCAGTTATTTATACAAATGATGGAGAGCATAAGCAGGTTAGGTTTTAATCTTTCTTCCGGGTTTACTATCTGTTATTTTTTAATAGATATATCTTCATTATATTTTTATGACTCATCATCGTTATATTATTACTATTGCAATTGCAGGTATGTTTTCATGGGCTGCTTTTTTTCTTGTGCTCTATAAATTAAGCCCAATGGATCACACAAAAATGGCTGTACTTTTCTTTTTTTTAAGTTTATTTGTCGCACTTTCTTGTTCTTTTGCCGTTATAGGGTTTTATTTAAGAATATGGTTACTTAAAAGCGAAATATTTTATAAGCACATTAATATTTCTATACGGCAGGGGGTTATCCTTAGCTTAATTGCAATTTTTTCTCTAGTATTTCAATTATTAAGAGTTCTTACATGGTGGTCGGGACTCTTGTTAGTATTTATTGCTCTTTTACTTGAATTCTATTTTTCTACCAGGGATTCGATTAGAACCTAATTCTCCAATTCAGGATAGTTAACGTCTTCGACAAGTCTCCAACTTGAAAATGGCCACCAAACAACAGAGGCTTTACCTCTAATATTTTCACGGGGCACAAAAGCGTACTTCGGATTTTCTTTACATGCAGGCAAAGCATATGTGAAAAAACATGTTCTGGAATCAGTACTGGATTTTCTGTTATCTCCCATCATAAAATAGTGTCCTTCTGGAACTTCAAACACACTAAAATCATTTATATGTGTTTCTGTATTTCCTTTATTTACAGAATTTAAATAAGGCTCATCAATTAATATGGGGCTGTTCTCGCCAGCTTTTGTTATGTAAACTTTTCCATCTTTAATTTCAACAATTTCTCCCGGCATTCCAATAATTCTTTTTATATAGTACTTATCATCAACTTTGTCTGCATTTTTAATATCAAGCTCAATCCAATCATTTTTTTCTTCATAAATTTTTAGTAGATCGCTTGTTTTTTGGTTAAATACAACTACATCACCTCTCTCGGGCTCTTGAAATAAGTACAATGCTTCATTAATAATAATTTTTTCTCCGAAGCCCATATGACATTCACCATTTATATTGTTGAAAGTGTCACACATTGAAGATCCGGAAACATCGAATGGAGCGATTATCCAGGTTTGAATTACAAGTACTAATATAACAATTATTCCCAGGTTTAATGCTCCTTCAAGTAGCCACTTAAGTCCTTTTTTAGTTTTTTCGTCCAATTTTTTATAAAATTTCATACAGGGATTTTATTTACAATAGACCAAATATGATAATATAATACACCTATGAAAGTAAAATACTATCTTTTTTCGAGCCATTTGGATGATAACGAGGAGATACTTGATGTAGCTCATAGACATATATTTTTATTATTTAAATGTAGCTTAAAAACTTTCTTTTTCTTCGTTTTGTTACCGATTTTATTTTATTTATTTTTTCCGCAAGCAATTTTTATTAGCCTGGTTTGGTTGGGCCTGGGTTTTTTAGGAATGTTATATCACTTTATTGATTGGTATTTTGATGCGTGGCTTATAACAAATACCGGGGTTATTGATATTGAACGTAATGGTCTGTTTGATAGAAATTCTACCAGAATTGAATATCATATGATTGAAGGAATCGCATTTAATATTAAGGGTTTTTGGCAGACTGTACTTAATTTTGGACAAATTACAATCGACAAAATTGGTGCAAGCACAACTGTAATATTGGATGATGCTGCTTCTCCTAAAGCTATTGAACGAAAAATTATAAGGTACCAGGAACAATTTGTTAATGAAAAAAGTCTTCGAGATCATCATACTTTAAAAAGCATGCTCTCTGAAATGATTGCCTATCATATCCAAAACGAAAAAATTGATTTACCTAATGAAGAGTAATTATGCCTCTTTGGATAATTTTAATACTTACATTTATTGCATTGGATATCCTTTTCATTGTGATTATTTTTTTGAAGAGATCATCCAGGTCTAAACTTACAAATCAACAACTGAACTATATACATTTACACTGGATAAGGATTATTGATACAGCAGCTTCTAATCCATCATCCTCAATTTTAGATGCCGATAAACTACTTCATTATGTCTTGGCTATAAAAGGTTTTCAAGGTAGTACAGGGGCAAAAATGAAGGGTGCCCAGCGACATTTTTCAGACTTAAATGGCATTTGGAGAGCACATAAATTAAGAAATCGAGTAGCTCATGAAATGCTGGATCTTAATCGTGCTCAAACTAAAAAGGCTTTACGTTCTTTTAAAAGAGCTCTAAATGATTTTGGTGCTAATCTTTAATAGTATCTACTTATACTATAATGCCCCTGAATCAAAATTGAATAGTATACCAATTGTGATGGAAATATTTTAAGAAATTAAAATAATAAGTTTTGTTTTTGTGGTAAATTTCATATTTTTTGATAATATAGCACTTGTTATAATATACTAATTTATCATGGAATTTGAAGGAGTAGTTGGATTGGAGATACATGTACAGATTTCTACTAAAACTAAAATGTTTTGTAGATGCGATAATGACTCGTTTGAAGCTTCACCAAATATTAATACTTGTCCTGTGTGTATGGGATTTCCAGGGCAGTTACCTGTTGTAAATAAAACTGCTGTTGAAAAGGGGATTAAAACGGCTTTGGCATTAAAATGCAAGATTGCTAATTTTTCGAAATTTGATAGAAAGAATTATTTTTATCCAGATAATCCGAAGGGCTTTCAGATATCTCAATTTGATGAACCTTTGTCAGAAAATGGCGAGCTGGAATTTGATGTGGAAGCTGAAGACTTGGACGGCTTTAAGGTGGGTATTACTCGATTACATTTAGAAGATGATGCAGGAAAATTAACTCATGTGCGAAATGGGTCATTGGTTGATTTTAATAGAGCTGGAACTCCTTTGATGGAAATTGTGTCTGAGCCGGATATGCGAAGTGGTCAGCAAGCTAGCTCTTACGCTAAGGAGGTTCAAAAAATTGTAAGATATATTGATTCGAGTGATGCTGATATGGAAAAAGGCATGATGCGATTCGATGCCAGTGTTTCTATCCGCAAAAAAGGGGATACTATATTAAATCCAAGGGCTGAAATCAAAAATTTAAATTCCTTTCGAGCTTTAGAGCAAGCAATTGATTATGAGATTAAAAGGCAGATATCCCTATTTGAGGATGGCCAACCTTTAAAAGCTCCGGTTACTCTTGGTTGGAATCCGGATAAGCAGGAAACTTTTTTTATGCGAGAAAAAGAAGAAAGCGATGATTATAGGTATTTTCCTGAACCAGACATCCCGCCAATTGTTATTACTGATAAAGAAATATCTAAATATGAATCTGAATTGCCTGAATTGCCTCATGTCAAAAAAGAAAGGTATATTAAGGAATATGATCTTAAGGAGGACGATGCTCGAATTTTAACTTCTGATCCTGGTTTGGCAAATTATTTTGAAGAGGTTATTTCTATATGCAATGAACCACAAATTGCTGTTTCATTTATAAATACAGTCTTAATGAAACATTTAAAAGAGGAGCTTATTACCATTGATGAGCAAAAAGTTAATTCTAAAATGATGGGAGAACTTATTATTTTAGTAAAAGATGGCACAATATCTAATAATGTCGCAAAGACAGAAGTATTTGAGGAAATGTATGAATCAGGCAAATCTCCTCAA
>WJKE01000119.1 GCA_014729275.1 Candidatus Peregrinibacteria bacterium
AAAATGAATGGCTCAGATTGACATATGGATTGGAATTTGCGACAATTTGGTTCTTTCTTGTGGTGAGTGTAGCTCAACTGGCTAGAGCACCGGACTGTGGATCCGGAGGTTGGGGGTTCGAGACCCCTCACTCACCCCACCTGTTTTACCCCTGTTACCTCTGGAAAATAAACAATTTACAGATTCTTTCTGAAAAAAATCGTTATAGCAGTTTATAGCAATTTATAGCCGTTTTTAGTATCAAACACGTCACAAAAGTCGACACTCTAATTGAGTGAAATGGTAGGAATTAAATAGAATGTTGGTTTATTTTGATCTGATTTTAAAATCAGTCCTTCTCTTTATTAAGATTTTTCAGAAATTCTAGATTTTTCAAGTGAATTTTATTTCAATTTCTTCATCCGAAGATGTCAATTTTGCTGATCGTAAATTTACTCTTGTTCGTTTTTGCCTTAAATTTTTTGCAGGAATTTTTTCCCAAAGTTTATATAGAGATTCAAATTGTTGGTCTTCATTATATTTATCAACCGTTATAATTACACCTGTATCTCTATACTTTGGTTGCCTTATTATATCTTTATCAAACCCTGTCCCTGCATCAGAAGTCCAGATAAGTCGTTTTTCTTTTTGTCCAATTTTTAAGATTTCCTCATCATCTGCAGATAAAGATAATCCTGCTTCTTCTAAAGAAACTGCATTTGCTATGTTTTTTAAGGATTTATAAACTTCTTTATCGTAAAGACAATTATCGAGAATTAATCTATATTTTTCTTTTGTCATCTAGTGATATTTAATTTCTTCTGCATGTTCTCTGAGAGCCTTTTTTACAACATCAGTTTTAAGGACAGGATAATAAATAGTAGTGATTTCTTCTATGCTTTTCCCTCTGGAAAGTAAATTTATTATGGAAGAAATGGGTATTCGGGTTCCATGAATTACAGGCACTCCTCCCATAACTTTTTTATTTCTCGAAATTACAAATTTCATTTTTTTTCTTGTTTTGCTTCTAGTACATCCCCTAGAGCTTTATGAAATCTCTTCATATGTTTTTTGGTCATCGCGATTTTTCCAAGAGCAAATCCCGGTATATTATCATTCTCGTCTCTAGCAGCTTTTTCTATCCAAAAAAATGTGAAAGAAGCTGCATCATGTTCAGAATCATAGCTAATATTTACATAATTTGAAAACCTCGGGGCATTATATTCACCACTTGTTTTTACCTTCACCTCTTCTTTTCTTTTTTCTTCCTTTTTTTGCTCTGGCATCATTTTCTCCTAAAATTGGGAAGTTAATTAGAAAGTCGAAGATAAACACTTCTCCCTTTTTCATCTTTTTTTTTGATTACATCATTATACTATCTTTGTGATACTTATAAGTCAACACATTAAATAAACGAAAATAAGTGGAATTTAGTTGCTTTTTAGACAACCGCTGACTTGAAAATATTTCTCTTTTCCAATATAAACCGCAGGTTCCCATTTTTCATGATCTGGGACAATGATTCCAAACCGGATTTTTAACCAGGGACGTAAAGCGACTATTTCATTTTTCTTTTTATTGAACTTTCGATAAATTTCCCGTTCAGTCGCTTTATGATCCGGCTTTGAATAAATGAAATTAGCAACCTTTAAAGCAAGTGAAGCCGGAGTGTCTTTTTTAAGATTGATTGTTTTGACCGGCTGTCTGGGATTTTTTTTATAAATCTGAAATGTGATCTCTTCATTCAATTTGAAAAATTTGTCCGCTTTAAATCGGCCTTTATGATAATAGTCGCTGAAATTCTTTTTATATAATTCACGCGCATAATCATTCAATTCTTTTTTGGTTTCCGGCCATAATAAAGGCAAGCGATCAATTACTATTCTGGCAATTCTTTTTATTGGGAGATCACGGATCGGATCAGCAAGGGAAAACGGGTTTTTAATTTCATAAAGAATGTCATAAGCTAAAAAAGATTTATAATCATAGGGAGCGCCGACCATCTTCATTTTCTCATATACCCTGAAACGACAAAGCCAGCAGCAGCACGCCTGATTATGCTCTCTATCTTCTTTAAAATCATTCAGGATCTGCGCATGCCGAGTTGTCATATTTTCAATTAAATTTTTTGCCGTTTTATCGGAAATAATTAAATTATTTTTATCTTTCTTCATACTGTTCTCTTTTTTATTTCCCCTGTTTGTCATAACTTTTTTAATGCCTTTCCCGAGAAATTATGTCACTTTACAGCTGTCATGTTTTGGAATATTTTATTCTTGAAATGAATGAATTGTCAAGGATCAAAATAGCGAGAATTCGACAGAATTGGACGCAACAGGATTTAGCTCTTTTAGTCGGCATTAGGCAAGGATCAATTAGTAAAATCGAAAACGGAAAATTAACCCCTTCCCCAGAATTAAAGAAAAAAATTAAGTCGCATCTTTTCCCGGAGGGACAATGATCCGGCGATGGATTACCGTGAATCAGGCCGCCGAATATTTATCTCTTCACCCGATCAGCGTACGCCGTTTGATCGACCGCGGGAAAATTCCCGCCGCTAAAATTGGAAGAAGCGTTCGCGTGGATTTGAAAAAACTTGAGCATCAGCTTGCCGGAGATACCGAATATGAATGAACGGGAAAAGGCACTGCTGGCGACATTTATAAATGCACCTTATATTCTGAATAGTAGCAACATTTCTCCGAATGATTTTTCCTCTCCTGATGGAAAAAAGATCACTGCTGGCATATTGAAATTATCAAAAAACGGAAGGCCAATTGACCCGGTTTTAATCGCAGAAGAAACAAAGTTGCCCATTGATAAAATCGGAGAAATTATCACTGGCCAGTTAATGATCCCAAAAGAAAATATATCCGGTCATATCGCAGAAATGAAAATTAATCGGCTGGGTGAAGCACTATTCAAAGAAATAAAAAATCAGGATTCGAATTTAATAAAAAAGGGCCAAGTCGATGTCAAGAAGATCGTAAAAATATTGAGTGAGATCAAAGCAATTCAACGCAAAAAAGCTGCGCCAGTTGTTGAAACTTTATCTGCATTTATGGGGCGTGAATATCCAAAAAGAAACGTTTTTATTGATCCCATTTTCGGAGAGCAAGAAATAATAATGCTGCATGGACGACCAAAAATCGGAAAAAGTTTGCTGTCCCTTCAAATTGCACGTCATATAGCAAATAGTGAAAATCTGTTTGATTTCCAAGTCAACAAAATTGAAAGATCAATTTTGATTATGCAGTCAGAAATTTCTCCAT
>WJKE01000120.1 GCA_014729275.1 Candidatus Peregrinibacteria bacterium
CTTCCTCTCTCTCTCTCTCTCTCTCTCTCTCATCATCATGTTTTTCTTCAGCCTTTTCTTCTTCGCTTTCTTCGGACATAATATCTTCTTCTTCTGAAATTTTAGTTACTTCATATAATTCTTCTTCCGGAATTGGTTTAGGCTGAAGATAGTGATAAAAAATAAAAATCAGGCCGCCTATAATTATTATCCATAAAATTAAAAGTATATTTCTCATGATATTTCCATTGTGTTAGCTAAACAAATTGCTGCTGCCATTGCGTCTGCAGCATCGTCGGGTTTTGGAACAGTATTGAGTCCTAAAATATTTTTGACCATACTCTGAACCATTTTTTTATCGGCTTTGCCGTATCCACAAACCGAAACTTTAATTTCATTTGGCGTGAATTCGCGCTGAGGGATTTCGTTTTCCTCAAGATTTTGCATAATTACGCCCCGCGCCTGTGCTACAGAAATTGCAGTTTTCGTGTTTTTTGAGAAGAAAAGTTTTTCTACTGATGAAGCGGTTGGTTTCCACTTTTTTATCAAAATTTTCATGTCGCTTGAAATTTGCTTTAGCCTTTCCCCATCACTTAGATCTTTGGATGTTCGAATGCATCCGTAATCCAACAGTTTAAGTTGTTTTTGTTCTCTATCTAATATGCAGAAGCCTGTAATGGCAGTTCCCGGGTCTACTCCAATTATTCTCATTTATGTTTGATATTTTGAGATAAGTTTTTCTTTGTGGCTGGTGTTGCACACAATTATAAGTTTTGATTTTTTCTTAATTAGTTTCTTTGATTTTAAAAGTTTTACTATGCTTTCGGTTTTTTTGGATCCCTGTCCGGATAAATTTGCAATAAGTAAACGATTAATTCCCCAAACCAGGGTAAGCTCTCTGGCGGTTTGCGTATCGGGTGTTATTGTGATTATTGGGATCGAAATTCTGCTTTTGGCAATTTCTCTGGCTGTAAATCCTTCTTTTGTGTAAACCGCTATATAATCTGCTTCTGAGTCTATTGCCAGTTCTGCCGCGTTTCTGCAGGTTGGGTTTAAGCTCGAGCTTTGGCGGGCGCTGTCCAGTAGTTCAATAATTTCTTCATGTAGCTGCATTTCGTTTTCAACAGAAAGGGCCACTTTTTTTAATGTTAGTGTTGCTTTGTGAGCATATTTACCAATTGCAGATTCATTCGAGAGCATAATCGCATCAGTATGGTCAAAAACCGCATTAGCCGCATCAGAAATTTCCGCCCGGGTTGCCCTTGAATTTTCCACCATAGATTGAAGCACCTGAGTAGCGGTAATCACCGCTTTGCCATATTTGTTAGCCAGTTTAATAATTTTTTTCTGAACAATGGGCACTCTTTCCGCCGGGATTTCAATTCCAAGATCACCCCGCGCTACCATAATTGCATCAGATTCTTTAATAATTTCTTTTAAATTATCCACTGCTTCGTGTCTTTCGATTTTGGCCACAATTTTTGCATCGCTTTTGTGTTTTTTTATAAGTCTTCTTAGCTCCTGAATGTCTTTTTTCGATTTCACAAAAGAAAGCGCCACATAATCAACATTCTGCTTCAGCCCCCACTTAAGGTCTTTTTTGTCTTTTGACGTAATTGCCGGTGCCGAAATTGAAGCAGTTGGAACATTCACGCCCTTCCTACTTTCTACCAAACCACCAACTTTCACCTTGCATTTAAGCTCCGTGCGCGATTTTTTTGTTATTTGAATTTCGAGTAAGCCGTCATTTATCAAAATTATGTCCTTGGGCTTCGTGTCTTTAATAATATTTTTATATTGGATGGGGATAATAGCGCCTTTTTTTGAATCTCTATACCCCTTGATTTTTTTTACTGTAAGCGTAATAACTTCGCCTTTTTTAATTTTGAATCCTTCACCCATTTCACCGATACGGATTTTTGGCCCTTGTAGATCCTGCAAAATGCCAATAAGCTTGCCGGATTTTTTTTCAACTTTGCGTAAATTATCAATAATGTGTTTGTGATGCTTGTAGGTTCCGTGCGAAAAATTAAGCCGGGCAACGTTCATGCCCGCGTTTTGAAGCTCAGTGATTTCGCTGACAGAATCGCTGGAAGGCCCTAAAGTACACACAATTTTGGTTTTTTTTGTTTGCATGAGGAAAGAGGTATTTTTTATAAGCAGATTATAACACTGCTTTTGTGGTTTTTCTACAAATTATTGAACTTTTATATTTAGTTCCATGCTTTTGAAATTTCTTTAATTTGAAGGATTTTTGTTTATAACTCAGGATTGTTCCGCTGTAAGTGTTATAACTATCGAATCAAAGGATTCTTTATAATTCCAGATTGTCCCAATCTTCGTCTACGGAAGCCACTTTTGTTTCCGGAGTATAGTTTTTATAATATAGTGAAACCAGTTTAGCTCCAATGTTACCGTTGGGAGGAATATAGTTTTTAAAATTGGCATCTTTTTTTATTTTTATTCCTCTGCCGGATTTTCGTTCAGAGAGATCTTTCCAAAATTTATCCCAGTCAATGTTTTCTCCGGCCAGTATTTTTTCGTTTAAAGATTTCATTAACGGATCGTTAATTCTTCTGGTTCCGGTTCCTTTTGTCGAAATAACCTGAGCATCGGGATTTTTTACCAGAACTTCATCCAAATAACCGTATCCTCCGCATGATCCAAGATGAACAATTTTTGCTTCTTCGGGAAGTCTTTTAATTGTTTTCTTTGTGTAATAACTGTGCCCTCTATGAACCGCAATATTAACTTTTTTATTGTTCTTTCTCAGTTCCCGCTTTATATCTTCAACTCCCTCATCTTCATGATCCGGTTTGTTTGCATATATTTCCAGGGTTTTTCCATTATTTTTTTTGTTTGTGATTTTTATAAAAGTTCCAAAATCCTCCAACTTATAATCGGGATTGCTTCCGCTGAATTCGGTAATATTACCGTCTTTATCCCAACTTACACCAAAACCGTATTTTTTAAGCATATTTTTAAAGGATAAATGACCGTCCCAATTAGTTCTGTTTTTTTCTTTGGTATCGTTGTAGAAAAAATATTGCTGTACGCATGATCCATCCTCATTCATTAATTCTTCATTTTTTACCAGGTCTTTATTTTCAATTTTATAATTATTTGCCATTTCTTTGGCCCAACTCCCGGCTAAAGGGCTCTCTTTGCCGATAAGGCTTCCCAGTGCGGCAAAAATTACTGCTTTATTTTCTTTATTTTTATTTTTTTCGTAAGCTTTTTTTACGGATTTTTCAATAATTTTTATTATCGGATCATTTTTCATTTTAACAATTATTTCTCCAATTGCGGCTGATTCCGTAATTACTGAGATTTCTCCTATATACATATCCAGTACTTTTTGCTTTTCTTCCGTACTCATGTTTTCGAGAAATTCATCCATTTTATTGTAAGATGCAAGTGTTTCAAGCAGTTTCTTTAATCCCAAAAAATTGTTTTCTTTAAGTAATTCGTAATTACTCACTCCATTTTCTTGCAGTTTATTTTTTAGATTTTTGTATATTCCGTTAAAGCTCGATGTATAAAGATCGTCTTTACCGAATACTATCATTGAGTACAAAGTGTTGCTGTCCATTTTTTCAATTTCTCTGAACCTTATGGATTCGCTTTCATTGTGATTTTCATTAACTTTTTTTACATGATGCAGGATTGCTTTCTCAATGGCTCTGTCGACATTCAATCTGGTATCTTTATCAGCTGAGTTTTGAATTTTCCTTAACTTTGTTATTAACTCTTCCGAAAGTTCGTTATTCTCAAGGTTTTTTAAATCTTCCAGCTTTAATTCTCCGGTAAGAATTTCTTTTATTGCCATTATTCCCACTCTTTTATTCAAAAGGCTTATGTTTAGATCGTTAATTTCTCGTATTGTTTTGTATAGTGGTACATTTGGATTATTAAACGTTTCCGGTAGTTTATATGTATCTTCAACAAAAACTTCAGGCTCAACTTTTGCGAGTTTAATTAACTCTTTTGGATACCAATCAAATTGATTGTAATTTTCAGCATTTAATATTTTTTCAGCTCCTGTCAAATTTTTGAAATTTTTGAAATTTTCTTTATCGTTATTAC
>WJKE01000121.1 GCA_014729275.1 Candidatus Peregrinibacteria bacterium
ATTCCCCACAGTTTGAATATCCTTTAGGTCATATCGCCTTCCATTTTGATCCTCAATTGTATCCAATTTAGATGGAGCAATCCTATTAGCCTTACTTCCAAACACAGAACCAAGCGTACGCTTAAATACTGAAAACACATCCGGAGATTTTGGCTTCGCAGGTTTCGGCGCAGCCTTCTCCACAGCCGGAATTCCACCCGGAGGCAAAACAGGACGCCTCTTCGGTTCAACAATAACTGTTTTACTAATTTGGTTTACTATAGTCCCATTTTTTGAACCGGGATCAGTTAAAATTAGTTGTCCATCGTCATAATATTCAATAGAAATATGTTCGCGTGAAATTCTTAAATCATTTAAATTTAAATCACGTCCTTCACGACCGATTTCAAAATTATCATCACCCGGCTGCAATGTTTTAACCTGCTTTCCATTATAAGCAATTATAAGCGCATCCTGACAAGGAGACTTCATCAATTCAAAACGATTTTCCCCAGGAAGTTCAATAATTACATTTCCATCGTTAACATCAAATGGATATGGCAATAAAGATTCCATTTTTTGCGGTCCTTCGGGAGTTGCATCTTCCTCGACAACTTCAACACTCTCAACAGGCCCAACATTTTCTTCATAATAAGCTACAGCCTCTACCACTTGCCCATCGTATTGAGGAGCGATCTCAACCGCAAAATCAGTCAAATCCTCCGGCTCAGCAACTACTTCTTTTCCTCCCCTCATAACAGTTGAATCAGCGAAAGCAATTATCTCTCCATCTTTTTTAACTTTCCCTATCGACCTTTTTTTAGATGAACCCGCCTTAAACGCAGAGACATCCAAATGAGTAATTCCAACCTCCTCCCCATTTTTATCCTTAAGAGTTTGAGTTTTTGCGGCTTTCACATCATCATGACCATGCATAATATGGTTAATTCCAATTTCACGAAGAGCGGTCGGTAGAGGTACGCTATTATATTCATCATCAGTCTTAAATTGAGCATTAGCCCTGACACCTGACCTCATAAATGCATCCCTTATTGTCGCAAACAACTTATAATCAGCAGCTGAAGGCTTCGCGGCATTTTCAGGCCCCAATAAAGAATACCTAACAACTCGCTGATAAATACTATTAATATTATCCACACCTAACTCCAAAACAAGGCTCAATGCTTTAGGTGTAGGATTAACATGTAAAAACAATGTATCATCTACATGCTCAACAATTTTCATGCTAGCCATTGTCTCTAACATGGCCATACCCTCTTTTGTATTTCTAAAATTTTCAACCACCTCTTTCTGATGCTCGTAAAGAGCAGTCATAGCTCCACTATATTCCGCGTCTTCAGGACTGTTATAACCTTTTCTCACAAAAAAACCAAAATCATAATCCTCACCAAAACTTTTTTCCGCAAAAGTAAAATCAACTTTTCCAAGCGGATTTTCCACATTTTCAGGTAAATACTTTAACAATTCTGTTAATCCAATTCCTTGTAAATGACCAATAAATGAAGCATATGTAGGATTATAACCATCCGCCACATCAATCATCATCATATAAGAAAGCATCCAGTCATCATGATTACCTACTAAAATATGCAAATCACCACCCTGTTCCTGTGCCTGCGCCTTAAGTTTTCCCAGCTCTTCCAAAATCTTTAGACCAGTCATATTTCTATCCGCCACAATGTCTCCCAACAAAACAAGTTCCTGATCTCCGCCAATCCAATTTCCCTGCTCATCTATCACCCCCAAACTTTCAAAATTAGCTCTATACCCCTCATAATTCCCATGTAAATCCGCAACTACGTTTACATCACGATCATGACGATAAACATTTTCATAATTACGTTTTTTTGTACTGCGAGATGGAGTTCCAGGCATTCTCGAAACTTCCAAATTAGACCTAACAGAAGCAGCTTTTTGAACAAGTCTCTCATCAAAATCAAGGCTTGATACAGAGCTTTCTTCCGCAAGATCAAAATTATTGTTCAAGGCCGCCTCTTGCACCTTTGCAGGCTCAATCCGCTCCTCAAGTTGAATATCATGAAGAAGACCAGCCCACTCCTGCATTGGAGTAATATTTAATTTTTCATATCCGTTTTCAAAAGTTAAAATTTCGGTTCCAGCATCAATTGCTGATCTTAAATTCTGCTTATATTGAAAATAAGTTTCAATGTACTGAGTCATGAGCTCAGTATGTTGCATTTCACTGATCAAATTCTCACTCTTCAATCCATCTATAAAAGCTTTCAATTGAGTCAATTTACCCTCATAATCAGCCGATAATCTTGCCTCAAGCTTGCGGGGATTATCACGATAAGCAGACTCAGTAAAATGAGCCTTTAATTCATGCTCCATTTCAAGAGACTGAAGAATAAAAATATTTTCTATCATCGCTTCATAATCCCCTTTAGTTGAAGCCTTTAAAGCCTTATGCTCATAATTATCATAAGATTTCCTAAATTCAAAAGTGCTGGCAATATAATGATTTGCCTCGTGCGCAAGAATTTCAGATTGCTCTTCTGTACTTAAATCCGCAAAGGCCTCTCGGTTCACCGCTGTAACCTGTCCGCCTCTAAAATTTAAATTAACTGCCTGTCTATTTTTATAATCTTCTCGCACTTGAGCCTTTTGCTCTTCGGAAAGCTCATCATAAACCCGCCCATTCTCAGACCAGGTTAATCTACAAAAATCCTCAAAATCCAAAGTTAAAGAAATATGAGACGCTACATCTCCTGTTCCAACTTCAACATCAACCTTGCCTTCAAATTTTAAAGATATATCACCTTTTCTACCCGCTTCCTCACGCAAAACCTGATTTGCAAATTCTTGCCTCGAACTGTTGTCTAAATTTTCTACGGTAGTTGCAAGAAGTTGGTTTCCTCTAAACCTTGAAAGCATGGTATCCACAAGCTTCGATTGACCACGTGTTAAATCAGCCCCCTGCTTGACAGCATTACGAAGCTCCTTACTGCTCATATTCTGAATATCGATATCCGGAAGACTAAGAAAATTTTTCAAGGCCTTAGCCATTTGAGATCTTTTGTTATAATTTTTTTGACGAAGATTTTCCGCCTGAGCTTCCTGCTTTGCCTGTAAAGTATGCAGAGTTATAAACCCGCTTGTTCCAAGATCCTTTTCCGAAAGAATATGTAAATCAATAGTACCGTCTTCATTAGTAAAAAGCTCAAAATCAGTTCCATCACGCATCTCAAACTGAGTGTATAAATTGTCTGCCAGAGCCTCTGCATCACCATCAAAAACATAATCACCACTTTGATCTATAGAAATACCAGTATTTTTTGCATTAACACCAAGTGAAGCTAATTTCCCATTCGAAAACCCATCAATAGAATTCGCAGTTGCAAAAGTAAATTCAGTAACTGATCCTAAAAACTGGGCAGTACCATCCGATAGTCCAAATTCTTTAGATAAAGAGGTAACAGCTTTTCCGGAAACCTCCTCTGCTCCTTCTTCCAAAAACTCAAGTCCAAACCTCATTGAAAGCCCCTTGGTAAATTCACCGGCAGTACCTACAAAATTTCTAATATTAATAGCACGACCCGGAAGTGACCCAAACTTAGCCGCGCTACTCGAAATATTATTCAAAGGTGCCGCATATGGTTTAAGCCATTCAAGCGCCTGCACTCCCCTTGTTCCAACATATGAAGCCAAAGCTGACCTTGAACCGGACAAAGCAGTTAACCCCCTGGCTGCTCCCATTGCTCCAACCGACAATCCCAAATTCATCGCAAAAGCAGACCCCAAATTTTCTAATTCCCATGCCTTAGAAATTGCACCTCTTGAACCATAGTTCGATAAGTTCAAAGCATCAGATGCGTACATTCCAAAAATAGAACCAAATGTAGAACCTAAAGCCGATCCGGTACTAACAGCTAAATATCCACCTGCAGCAACCAAACTCGATTCAGATGCCAACATAGCACCTGCAGCCCATGAAGCGGCAGCTCCACCAACCATTGCAGTAGCAGTTGCAACCGCAATCATAACAGCCCCGGACAAAATTTCTTTAGTTACTCCCCATTCATAATCTTCAGATTGTTGGGCCAAAGCATCCCGCTGGTTCTGCAATTTTTTACGCATAGCCTCCGAATATGGCCCATCCTCAGAATTCAAAACCGCATTTATAGCATGCAATTTTTCATTAATCATTTTTGTTCGAAGCGCTCTCATTTCAGGATACTTTGCATAAAGCGCCTCCTCTTCTGCAGTAATAGGCTGATCGCGCATTTCAATTAATCTATCGCGCTCACTGGTCAAAAGCTCCTTCCCTCTTTCTACAGAAACAAGCAAAGTGTCAAAACGCTCAAGCCCTTTCTCAAATAAATCCGTTGGAGTACCAACCAATGTTTCAGCCTGCATGCCCCTGCCATAAGCCGCCTTGGCCCTGGCATAATACGCAAACTCTCCATTCGTTTGATTCAAAGCATTCGCATTTTCGACAAAAGTTTTCAAACTACTTGCAACCACCTCATCCGTTTCCTCCAAATCCAAACTCTTTTCAATCATTCTCCTGTGATAGGGAGATTCGTAAACCTTTGGCTCCTTAAAATTTTCGCTTACACTTACATAAGCTCCCAAATAAGTTTCTACATTCCTCCTTTGCGCTCTAGCCTTTTCAATTTTTTCGTTAATAGATTTTTCATCAAGTTCAAAA
>WJKE01000122.1 GCA_014729275.1 Candidatus Peregrinibacteria bacterium
AGCATATCTATACCTTTATAAACAACTTCTAGAGTTTTTTTCTGCTCAAGAGTAAGAATTGAAGAGTTAACACGAATTAATCTTTCAAAATACTTTGACGAAAATGCCAAAATATCCAGGTCACTATTTTTTATCATTCCTCTTTGCGAAAATGCATTCCTAATAATTTCTCTACACAAATTAAGATACTCAAGCGATTTATCCGATAAGACCTCAGCTTGCATAAAATTCGGTTTTCGCCATTTTCTAACTGCCTCCTCAATTTTTTTACCAATTTCTATTTTATAATCCCTAAGTTTTGGGTCATCAGTAAAACTTGAATCAAAAGCCTTATATGCTCTTCTCAATTCTTCGATATCCCTTTTCTCAAATTGCCAGTCCTCAGATTTTAATTTAGTAATTGTGTCCCTAAGTGCAAAAATTATTTCCAAAAATTTATCATTAAAATCCGGAGTCTTTGAAGCATACCCGCAAAGTGCAATTAACGAAGCTTCGGCTTCATTTAATAAACGACTTCCAACTTGTTTAAACCTTCCCACCTCAAAAAGGCTCTCTAATTCTTTCTGAAAATCTTTCAGCATATTATACCCCTCATTATTAAAACAACTTGAGTTATAAGCTTTTGCAAAATTTTCCAAAAGCCCAGAAAAATTATCAGACCCGGTGAATTCATCAACACGAGCTTTAGCAATATGTGCCTCATGGTCGGTTGCAGTTTCATCATTTAATATGTTATCCGCCTGCAATAAGTCAGATATCTCTTGCCTGGTGATCTGATAATTGAAAAAACTTTCAATCAGATCAGAGATTTTTGTAAAGCTCTCCCTAAATTCATCTATTGAAGCAATTTCATGTCCATGTTTCTCGGAAAACTTTCTCCATTTATAATTTCTATATTCTTCTATATTATCCTGATATAGCTGAAATAAATCTGTTTGAGACAAATGTTGATTTTCACCAATAATAGTTCCGTCAAATAAGGAATAAAAGAATTTTAATGCTGCCTGTTTTTTATATTCCCTTTCTTTGTAGATATTTCGATCACTTCTTGGGGCTAGAGCATCTAATACGGAATTCATCAATTCATCAGAAATTTCTTGAAGATCCTGGCCTTCTTGAAGATCCTGTTTTGTACCAATAGCAGGAATTTTAACCTTGTCATCAATAGTTAATCCCTCAGGATGGCTGCGCCCTAAGCGTAAAGGTGAGAAATTTGAAACGTCTCCACTTTGTTCAAAAAATTCTGGTAAATCCGGATCTTTCCTCTTTGTCATAATTTTTTTTAAGAAGAAAAAACTATAGGGCTAATTAAGATATAAGTCAAATCAATTTAGCGCTTTCGTAAAAGAAAAACGGTTGCAATAATCTATTCAGGTTCAATTGGTGGTAAGAAAGTAAAAATCAAATTCTAAATTTCTTTTAACCTGCCCAGACACTTTTCAATCGTTTCAATTGAAGCAGCGTACGAAAACCTTACATGCTTGATAGTGCCAAAAATCTCTCCCGGTACAACAGCAATATATGTTTTATCAAGTAGCATCTCTGCAAATTTTGAGGGGGTATTAATTTCCCCGCTAAATTTACCGGATACATTGGCATATAGATAAAAGGCACCATTCGGTTTTGTGCATGTAATTCCGTCAATCTTATTCAGACCCTCATGAAATAAATTTCTGCGCTTCTCAAATTCATCCCTCATTTTTGAAACCTCATCTTGTGGCCCTTCAAGAGCCTCAATAAAGGCCTCCTGCACAATTGAACATGGATTTCCGTTAATATTTGAGAGAAAGTTGCTAACAGCTTTAGCAATTTCAGTGGAAGCCCCAAGATACCCCAGCCTTAGCCCTGTCATAGAGTAGGCCTTGGAAGCACCATTTACAGTAATTGTTCTATTTTTTTGATCATCGTCAATGCCAGCTACACTGAAATGTGAAACCCCATAAACGAGTTTTTCGTAAATCTCATCCGCAAGTACATATAAATCATGTTTCTTGCTAAGTTCAGCAATTCTTTCAAGTTCCTCACGAGTAATCACCGCTCCCGTTGGATTAGAAGGAGTATTTATTAATAGTATCTTGGTTTTATCAGAAATTTTTTCCTCAATATCATTAGCCTTTAACATAAAACGATTCTCCTCCTTAGCCTCTACAAAAACCGGAATCGCTTTACACAATTTTATCAGTTCAATATAACTAACCCAGTATGGAGCAGCCAAAATCACTTCATCTCCCGGATTACACAATGTTAATAATGCCGCATACAACAAAGGCTTTGCTCCACTACCTGCAACAATTTCAGAAGAGGAATAATTTACACCATTCTCATTCAAAAATTTCTTAGAGATTGCTTCCCGAAGTTTTATTGACCCAGCAGCTGCAGTATATTTTGTATGGCCTTCATCCAAAGCTTTTTTTGCAGCTTCTTTTATATTACCAGGAGTATCCATATCAGGTTCACCAACTGCAAAATTAAGAACATCCACCCCATTATTCTTCATTTCCTTAGCCTTTGCATTTAAGGATAGGGTAGGTGAGGGGGCGATATTTGATATTAGTTCAGAAATCATAGGGTTAGTATAAAAAAATTATTCAATAGATTCCAAAATCTCCTTATTTAGTTTAGAAAACTTTGCTAAAAATTCTTTCCTTTCTTTTTTAAGAGATTCCATAATTGCTACATATTCATTAAGTCTGCCACTTGTTTCATAAAGTTGTTTTGGATTCAAAAGATCATTGTCTTCTTCCGAAATACCCGGAACATCACTAGCCCGCAAGTAGCCAAAGTCGCTATCTTCCTCCCATTTAATTGAGTCGAAAGCTATGCCTTCAACAATCGCCGAACTATGTGGAATTTTAATTTTCTTTGAAGATTCGATATCAGTTGGTCCACCAACTCTACCTGTATTCATTATATAAACATCCAGATCTATCTGATCCAAAATTTCCTGAAGACGGTTTCCCTGAAAATCATCCGGCATCGGAAAAAAAGGATTCGTACCCGGTATTCTTAAAGCTTTACCCTCTTCACTTTTTCCTCCGGCAGAAGTGCCGGTTGTTTCACCAAGCATAAAATACGCGGCAGCCTGGATTTTACTAAGTTTGCAAACAGCCGGGATAATATTTTCATTTCGATTCAGTATAATAAGAGCATCAGCTTTTTTTATATCCGAAGTTTTTCCCGCGTTTTCAATTAAATCCAAAGAAAAAACCGACCTGCCATTTTTTGTAAATGAAGTATCAAAAAAATCAACCTTTCCATTTTCATCCTGTGAAACATTTTCAAGATAAGAATTGGGATTCACAGTAGCATCATAAATAGCTTTTTCAGTATCAGGATTAAGGCCAAAAGTTTTTGCAAAACAGCCCGCCTCAGTAGCAAATACTTTTCCATCACTCATCAAAGCCAAAAAATCATCCTGAACCGGTCTGGAATTATTCTGAACAGTAAAAGTAGTAGTGGTTTTACCTGTGCCGGAAAGACCAATAATTAAAATTGTTTTTTCACCTTTATCGGTAGGAATAATTTTCGCACCTGCATGCAGGGGAATACCACCTCTATCATAAACAATTTTATTCCACATCCTAAGACCCGCCTTTTTCGACTCACCAAAGTAATCCGAATTAAAAATCCTCGTAACATTATGATCAAGGTCCACAGCTATAAGTCTGTCATCACTAAACCCTTTCGCTTTCAAACCGGGTGTATAAATTACATTAATTTTTGGTTCAGAATCATCGCCTTCTTCCAGGGGGTAATAGAGTGTTTTCTGCATAGCAGCTATATTCGAAGCCACAGGTTCAATCATAAGTTTGGCCTTAATTCTCGCTTCAGGATCATTCCCAATATAGCCTTCAATAATAATCATTTTATTTTTTGAAATGTAATCATTTTGCATTTGTGCAAATCTATCCGCATCCACCTTGCTGATTGCAGGCTTTCCCACAGATTCGGGATCACCAGAAACAACAAAAGTATTAGGTGCACTCCTACTATGTACCTTTGTAAAAATATTAAAATTCCCAAATTCCGTTTTTTTTGCATTTGGCATTTTTGCGATCATCTCATTTAATTCCTCAAAAGAAGGATTCACAATCTTAGTTACCGGAGTTGGAATGGTTTCAAAGGAAGAGTCATTCATTTTTGACCATTAGCAATTATTTCGCATACAAGATAGTAGATAATTATTATTTCGACAAATCTAAAAAATATCCACTTCCATGGATATTTTTTATTAGTCGCTCCTTATTTTTTTTATCAATTTTTTTTCTGAGTCTGTTAATGGTAACCTCCACAATATTCGACTGAAAGCCGGGAGTCATATTCCAGACCTTAATAAGCAGATCCGAAATAGACACAACTTGATCATGGTTTAGTACCAGCAATTTAAAAACCTGAGCCTCAGTTCTGGTGAGGTGGATTATCTTTTTCCCCAGTCTTAAGATTCGATCCTTCAAACTAAAAGCCAGATCTCCATATTCAATATGCTGTTCAAAACTTACATTTAGCGATCTTCTTAAAACAGTTTTAATTCTTGCAATTAATTCATGTTTATCAAAAGGCTTTGCAATATAATCGTCAACACCAAGATTTAGAAGTTCAATTTTAGTACGAGTTTTAGTTTCGTCACTAACTATAATGATAGGAATATCCGGAGAATTTTTTCTGGCATTCCTGACAAAGTCCAAAGCAGTCATACCATGCAAATTTAAATCAAACACAAGCAAATCGAAAAGATGAATAAATTTTTTGCACAAATTGTTATCAACGTTGTCGCTTAAGGAAACCGTAAAGTTTTCAGCTTCCAGAATTGAGCGCAAATAATTTGCCGTCAATTCTTCGTCCTCAATAATAAGGACCTCCATAATAAAAATTTTTAAATAACCGCCAGAAATAATAGCATACAGTAAAGACCTGTCAAGAAGAGGGGCCGAAATTTTTGAGGCTGAATTGATTATTTTCAATCTTTAGAATAAAATGTCAGGGTAAAAATAAAATGAAATGAAATACATCAAAGCCAAATTCCTAATTCCCTTAATTTTAATAGCCGGCATAGTTATTTACTTTGGTTTCTTCCAGGACGAAGAAGAGGAGTATATTACCGAAGTAGCCGCAATCGGTAATGTGGAACAAATAGTTTCCGTAAACGGTGCCGTAAAATCTCCATCAATAATTGAATTGAGATTCCAGCAAAGTGGAAAAATTGAAGATATATATTTTGACATTGGAGATAATATTTTTGAAGGAGACAAAATTGCAGCACTTGAAGCAAAACTTCTTGAAATTGATGTTGAAAGAGCAAAGGCCGGGCTCGCAATTGTTGAAGCTGAATTAAATTTACAGTACGCGGGACCAAGTAACGAGGAAATCAGAGTTTCCAACGCACAAATCCAGGAAGCACTTATTAATTTAAAAAACGCTGAAGAAAAATATTCAGACACTCTTTTATCCAATACGGAAAAATTAAAAAAAGCTGAGCTTGAACTGAGTAATGCAGAAATTGCACTCGACAAAGCTGAAGATGATTATGAAGCATATCTGGCTTCAGGTGTTAATACTGAAGAAATAGCACAGACAGATTTAGAAAGTGCTTACGACGATTCAGAGGCCGTTGTAAACGACAGTATAGATACAATTAAAGATTCAATTTCCGCAGCTGATTCAGTATTAGCTATTGACGATACATCGGCAGATGATGAATTTCAGGATTTCAAAGGTGTGAAAGCAGTTACAGAACTTAATAAGGCAAAAGTTGATTACAAGCAAACTAAAGAGGAACTAAAAAATCTTGAAGATTATTACGACCTGGTAATTTCTACCTGGACCAACGATGAAGTGGAACAATTACTGGATATTGCAAAAAAGTCGCTTACTCAAACTCGAGACCTTCTTGCAAACACATACGCTGTTCTTGAGGGAACCCTAACCGATTATAATTTTACAAAAGCTGATCTCGACGCTTTAAAGTCAAGCATCTCAACGGAACAGAATTATGTAACGGATAATCTTTCAGCCGTAGAAAACCTAATTCAAACCATTCTGGGATACAAACTTGGAATTACATCAGCTGAGCTTTCTTCCGGCATAAATATTGTTTCTGCTGAGGCTGCACT
>WJKE01000123.1 GCA_014729275.1 Candidatus Peregrinibacteria bacterium
CTGAAACTAAAGGACACTGCTCGCATGAAGCCTGTAACAAGCCGATTGAGGAGCTTCACCACGAAATACCGTATGCTATAGCCAGAAATCACAAAAGTTTAGTGGGTCTCTGTAAGGTGCATCATGAATTTAAACATAACGGGATTGGTATAGAATTGAAAAAGATTGACATTCTTTACAGAAAACATAGAACCGTAGGAGGCTGAACTTCCGAAAATCGCCAAAAAATGGTATAATTAATTAGATGAAAGCAACTTCTATAGAAATAATTGAGATCCTGAAGGGGGCCGGGCATGAGGCGTACTGGGCCGGTGGCTGCGTGCGCGACATGCTTTACGGCATAGAGCCGCAGGATTTCGATATTGTAACTTCTGCCCGGCCCGAAGAAATTGAAGATCTCCTTGAACACACAATCCCCATAGGCAAGAAATTCGGTGTAATTCTTGCAATACAAAACAAACACGCATTCGAAATTGCTACATTCCGATCAGATTCAGGCTACTCGGATGGCCGTCGCCCCGATGCAGTTGAATTTACAAATGCGGAGCAAGACGCTCTCAGGCGTGATTTTACTATTAACGCGCTTTTCTACGACCCCCTCGAAGACAAAATATTGGATTTTGTTGGAGGCCAAAAAGATATGCAGGAATCTCTACTCAGATTCATTGGCAAACCCGAGGAGCGAATTGAGGAGGATAATTTGCGCTTACTTCGTGCTGTCCGCTTTAAAAACAATTTCGACCTTCAATACCACCCTGACACCTACCAGGCAGTTAAAAAATACGCAGCATACGTAAAAAATGTTTCACAGGAACGCATCCGCGACGAGCTGAATAAAATGATTATGGGCAATAACCCAGAGCAGGCTTTCGAAGAACTTTTTGAAATGGATCTACTGGAACAAATAATACCTGAAATGTGCAAATTAAAAGGTTTGGCTCAACCAAAACAGTACCATAACGAAACCGATGTTTGGGATCACTCCTTAAGATCATTAAAAAGTCTCACTCAGGAAGAGGTAGATCCAAATCCTCTTAGAGAAACCCCACCGGACCTGGCCTTAAAATGGGCAACGTTACTCCACGACATTGCAAAATTTGAAACTTTTACGGTTAAAAACGATAGAATCACATATCCTTCCCATGCAGAAAAAGGAGCAGACATGGCAAGCGCAATTCTAAAACGTCTTGCCTTCCCTAAAAGCATAATCCGGAAAGTCGACTGGCTTATCCGCCACCACATGATGCTAATGCCTCTTTTTGATATGCCTGACGGAAGACGGCGTCATTGGTTTCTTCAACCTCACTTTGAAGATCTACTCGAACTTTACCGTGCAGATGCCATGGGAATTGTACCGCTTGATCTTTCCGCATACGAAAAACTCAAGCAGATGTACAGACACGAAATCGCAAAGCTGAAACTAATGCCCGATCAATTAATCAGCGGAAACGAAGTAATGAAAATCCTCAAAATCAAACCCGGAAAAGAAGTAGGCCGCATTATCAAAGAAATCCGGGAAAAACAACTGGAGGGCAAATTAAAAACCAAAAAAGACGCAATCTCTTATATTAAATCTAAACTTTCTTCTTAGCCTTTGGCATTAATTCGCCGGGTTCATATATATTTCAGAATTAAATCTAAACTTTCTTCTTAGACCTTAAGAATTGGTAGTACTCTGATTTTATAAGCATTATTGCACCAACTCCAATTAGGAATAGGAGAATATTCACAACCCAACCTACGAAAGGAATCAGACCTACTAGATAATAAACCAGCATAGCTCCAAACATTGTAAAAAGAAGACGTGTTTTATAAAGCCTCTTTTTCTTGAAATTCACAACATAACCCGCAAGCCAAGCCGCAACAAAAACCTTGGATACATAAAGAACAAATAGGAAGAAAGCCAAAGCCAAAAGTGCCAGCGGAATCCCCACAATTGTCATCATCAAAATAATTGTACCAATAAAAATTACAATCATCGTAAGTACTCCGATCCCAAAACATTTTAATACATTATCCTTAGTTAGCTTAGCCGAACTTTCCAAAGCTTTTGGCATGAGCATCACAAAAATAAATACAAGTATCAAAGCAGATAGAAGACTTATAAATTTATAAATCAAATATGCCATAGTAAGATCTTCCTGACTAAGCTGATTTGAATCTCTCTCAAATTCATTAAAATTCACAGCACCATCAATTACTCCCGGTGGAAATTCTGCTTCAAGCAAAGCTGAATAATTTAAATCTCCCAAAATCTTTGCGTCATCAGCAAGGGTAATCGTATCTTCAATCGTAACGTTTACATCTCCCTCAACCGTGCCTCTTAAAATAAACATGCCAAGTCCACCCTGAACATCTTCCTTTACAGTTCCCTCAATATCGAGTGATCCAGCTGCAGCAAGAACAGTTCCATTAACCACTGAATCGGGAGTTAAATCCGTTACACCACCTAATATTACCGCATCATCACCAATCTGCCCAAACACAGAAACCTGTCCGCCAACAACTCTTAAATCACCATCAACATTACCAAAAACCGCAACTCTACCACCTGCTACCACAAGATCCTCGCTCACATTGCCGTTAATGGTCACAGATCCAGCCAAAACATGCAAATCACCAATAACATCCGAATCAATTGTGGCATTTCCGGCAAGTAGATACATATCATCCAAAACCGGGGCACTCACAATAATATTATCCCCGGACTTAAGCTCAATTGCAAAAGTGGGGAGACTAAAACCTAGCAATAAAACAAAAATGGAAGAAACTAAAATTGTAATTTTTTTCATAGGTAATAAATTTATTAAATGAGTCTTTAAGATTATAAAGCAAAGCAGGGAAGTGAGCTAAAACATTAAACTTGACGAATCTGCTGACAATTTTATTTCTCTAAAAGACAAATATTTTCTATATGAAATGTCTGAGGAAACATATCAACAGGTTGAATTTCCTTAACAGAGTAGCCATATTCCTTTAACCATTCGCAATCCCTGGCAAGGGTAGAAGGATTACAGGAAACATAAATAAGTTGATTTGGAGCAAAACGATTTATATCCGAAATAATCCTCTTATTCAAACCGGCCCTCGGCGGATCCACCACAATCAAAGATGGGCGAGACCTCATTGTGCCCAGAAGTTTACCCACATCACCAGTATAAAAATCTATATTAAAGATCCCATTTTTCTGCGCATTTTCACGTGCAATCCTGCACGAATCCGAATTCAACTCAATTCCCAAAACAGAATCAACATGCCTCGCAAGATAAAGCCCAATCGTCCCGGTCCCACAAAAAAGATCAAACACAGTGGTCTGCCTATCTCTAAGAGCATATTCTTTAACCTTATCATATAGAACCTTTGCCTGAAGTGTATTAACCTGAAAAAAACTTTGAGGCATAATTTCAAATTTCAAATCTTCAATTTGCTCAAGCAAAGCTTTTTTTCCATATAAAAGGTACTCTTTAATTTGAGTGGGCACCCCACGCTTAGCAATTTTCTTAGACCAATAAATTGAAACAATTTTCTTATCTTTATGCTTCAAGCCCACCAGCATTTCAACAAATTTCTGCAATTCTGCCCTAAAATTCTCGGGCTCATTTCCAGCTGTCATTAAATTAACCATAACTTCCCCGGTTTCCTTACCCTCGCGCACATACAAAGACCGCAAAAACCCCTCATCTTCAGCAGCTTTTCTGGGCTTCCACCCCTGGGCACGAACAAACTTCCTAACCTCATTCAAAATAAAAACCGTATACTCAGATTGCAAATAACACTCATCAATATCAATTATATCGTATCTGCGACCCGGCACATGAAAGCCCAAAGCCTCCTCCATATTTTCATCATACCCAAAAGAAAACTCCATCTTATTCCTATAATAAAAATCCTCATCACAAGCAATAACATCCTTAACCGGCGGCGACTTTAAATTGCCAATACGTTCAAAAGCATCAATTACATGCTGCTTCTTCATCTTAACCTGCATTTCGTACGGCATAAACTGCAATTGGCAGCCACCACATTGACTCGCGTATTTGCATTTCTCCTTAATTCTGTTTTTAGATGGCTCAATAATCCGCACCAATTTAGCTTCAGCAAAAGACTTTTTAATCTTTGTGAAAGAAGCCTCCACCTTATCGCCCGGCATTGTGCCCATAACAAAAACCTTAAGCCCATGATAACTCCCAATACCAGCCCCCTCAAATGCCAATGTAACTATATCAAGTTCAACTACCTGCCCCTTCTTAAGTTGCATAAATTTACTAAATTATACTCGCGATAAATCTGATTCAAAATTCTCCTTAAAATACCATTTAATTAAGTTCCAGTTATTATCACGCGGGAGTAGAGTATACGCATGATTATCATCCATGCAAGAAGGAATTGGAGCCCCGTTAGCCTCAGCCTCGGCAATACTGGCCCGACACTGCTCAATAGGTGTATAGGGAGGAACATAAAGCACGTTACCACTGGACATTACGTTATTTGAAACAATCTCAAAGTTCTGGTATCGAAAATAAAGAGCAACAGCTTCATCAAGCGTTACATCGGTTTCAGTTTGATTTAGTACGGATTTAGCAATTTCATAAAAAGTGTCCGCATCCCCAAAGCCAAAAGATTTTGCTTTTTCCTGAATAGATTGAAGAATTAATTGTTGACGCTCAGCTCTGGCAAAATCCGAAGAAGTATGACGACTACGCGCAAGCCGCAAAGCCTCCTTTCCTCCCAAATGATAATCCCCGGGTTCATAATGAAGTGTTCCCACAATACCGTTATCCACGGTCCTATATGTAGGATCAATAACAGGCTGATCCAGATGCACATCAATCCCACCAATAAGATCAATCACATCAATAAAGGCATACATATCTATCAGAACATATTTATCAAGCTCATAACCGGAAAGTTCACTCAGCACTTTTTTTAATTCGGGCATGCCATAAAAATAGGGAAGCGCATTAATCTTCCGCCCATTATAATGAAGATCACGCGGAATCGAAATCATACGAACTTCACGCAATTTTTCATCCACATGCGCAAAAATCATTGTATCTACCAAATTTCCATGCTTACCCGCAATCAAAATGTTATAAGTCCCTTCCTCATGGGACAAACTGTCATCATACTCCGGAACATCACCGGGAATCTCTAGAGTTTTTTTTTGAGCCGAGACCGGATCAAAAAACAGCAGATTCTCGCTATTAGTCCCTTCCAAATCGACAATATTGATAACCGCAGTCGCTTTTTCTATCACGATTGAAGAAATATGATTTCCCTCAGAATCGTAAATTTTGTACCAGTACCTATCCTCATCCTCACTAGCCTGAGTATCTACACTTAGACCATTTTCTTTAAGCATAAGTTTAAATCCGGAATCCTTGAACGAACTTTCCAGGCTATCCTTAGCCTCGCGCACTTTTGTTTCAATAATCGTGCTCGCATCCAGATCCTCCAAAAACGGAGTAAGAGATTTACTTATATCGCTAACCTGCAACTCAACCCCCTCAGAATCAAAATCTTTATCAACAAGATGAATATCTTGCGTACTCAGATCCAGCACAATTTCACCAATTAATTCTGAAGAACTATTGTTAATAGGGTAGTAGACAGTAAGATCTTTTTCGTATTTTTCACCAAAACTCATGCCTTTTCTGTTTAGCACATCCTGAATTTCCTGCGAGGCGATAGTTGTTTCAATTTGTTGATAAATTGTAGCGAGCTCTGTAATTTTTGTAAGAATTTTATCCTTATGACGTGAAATATAATCTCTAACCTGATTCTCAAAATCCTCCTTGGAATCAGGAGTAAAGGTTAGGGAGTCAATAATATTTCTAATAACAAGATCACTCTCCTCAAGATCAACAGTAAAGAATACGAGATTAAGCCCAGTAGATGCCAAATCAATTCGCAAGGTCGTGCTATTTTCATCCGAATCGTATGTACCGATTTTTAGCCCATTATCACTTAAAAACTGTTTAAAAAGTTCAGAGTTTTTTAGGTGATCAAGATAAGCTTTACTTTCCTGATAATCTTTAACTTTTTTGTCCTGTTCCGCCAGGTAATCAATATATTTAAATAGGGCCAGCTCCACTGAATTAGTATTTTTATCGCCATTTGTTGCTTCTCCGGTATCAGGTACATCACTTAAAGATAAGTAATCTTTAGTTGGAAGAAGTAAAAACTTTCGCACTTCATTAAGGTCATCACCAAGGGAAGTGTAGGCATCTTTCATCTGTCCGATCTCAGTTATGAGGGAAGAATCGCGTTCCTCGAGGTAGTCCATTTTACTTCCTATAGAGCTAAGCTTAACAATTTGAAAAAGCAGAATCACGATAACAACAAGGGCGAATATATTTTTTTTGGAAAATAAATTTTTTAAAAATGACAATTTTTTGAGGGTTAAAAGTACTAAAAAATATTATGTAAATTTTCACATGTTTGCAACAAGTCAATAAATTTAAAAGCTGAAAAGGACTTTTCAAAATCTGTAAATGTTTTTCAATTAAGTGAGAATTGCTGAGAAAGCAAAAAGTAAAAGTATATGGCTACCTGCTCTTAAAAAAACAGAAAAATCCAGCAAATTAGCTCTTGCAATTTTCAGGCCGCTAAGTAAAATGCAATTGAAAAATCTTTGAGAGAAACTTAAAAATTAAGCGGGTGTGGTATAATGGCTATTACCTCAGCCTTCCAAGCTGATGATACGGGTTCGATCCCCGTCACCCGCTCCAATGATACTGTATAAAGAATAGGAAACAGTAGCCTTTTTAGTGCATTAGAAAGAGGAAAATGTATTCATAAAAACCCCGTCACCACAAAAAGAGAGGAGTTCTGATATGATGAAAGTTGAATTTATCCCATAACAAAACCCCTCATGAACAAAATATCCCTCATTCACTCGTTAATCAAGGTTTCGTCTGAAATTCAGACATATTTGGTTAATTATCTTGAATTCCACAAGTCCGAACCGCGAGAAATCAAGAAGGAGAATTATTTAAAACTATCACCTCGTCCCGAGAAACGTGAAGAACTCCCCAAACCATTTCAGAAAGAGGACACAAGCGCACATCATTACACAATTTTGTTAAAGATAGCAGAGGAGCAAGGGAATCTTATCAAACCCGTGAACAGAAGAGTGCATCCGTTACGGACAAAGGCAAAGTGTTGCCGCAAATGCAAAGCACCACCCGAATATCTGAAGAATCACGGATTCTATCGTCCCAAGAAGTCAGGGAGAGTGTATCCGAGGCACACGTGCAAGATTTGCAATGCGGAATATGCGCCGGGAGCGGGAAGGCACAAGCCGAAGCATATTTGCCCGTATTGCGGATACGCTTTAAATCCAAAGACGTATCGAAAGAACTTTGTTGTGTACTTCTGTGAGAGGGATGATTGTCCACATCGGCAAGTGCATGAGAAAGGAAATCGTTACAGCGAGAAAGATTGGCTCTTTGATTATGAAACGCTTTCCTGCAAGCTTCCTTCCGGCAAGAAAAAGCTTGAGAGGATAAAGAACAAGAATTTGCTTGATATTGAGATGACGTTGTATGTGGAATGCGGGATGAGTACGAGAGAAGTTGTGAAGGTGATGCAGAAACTCTATGGAGCTGAGATTGTGAAATCGCATCAGATAGTGTTGAATCATGCGGAGGCATTGGCAAATCATTTGTCACTAAACGAAGATTTGTTGCCTGTGCCTGTATCGGACAAAATATGTGAAGATGAAACATATCTGCGATACTTCGGAAGGTGGGGGTATTTATTTCGGGCATACAATCCTGAGACCAAGGGTATTATTGAAGAGTATTTTTCTGAACACCGTGATACGAAGGGCTGCATTACTCTGAACAAAGGAGTGGTTGAAAAATATTTGAAGAATTGTCGTGATCCCGAGTTTGACTTGATATCGGATCGAGCGCCTATTTATGAAGCTATGCGGAAATATTTTAAAAAGAATGAAAAAGCAAAGATTGATCTTTATCAAATTAAAGGAATATTTGATGAGCCTGATGAAAAGAATGCACAGTTCAGGTCTGAGAAACAATGTATCGAGCGATCGTTTGAGAGCCTGAAAAGTGCAACAAAAAGACGTAGAAATTTTGGTAGTTTCCGAGGAGCGCAGATATTCTGTTTTCTTCACAAAATCTACTACAACCATCTTAGAAGGCATTCAGCGCTTGAAAATATGCCTCCTGTACCTTTGTATTTGCATAGCGGCAAAATGGTCACCAACTGGAATGAACTTTTACAATTCATTTCTGAAAAACAAACATGAAAAATTATTTGCTCTTTGAAAATCAGAATTATTTAATTATCATGTCTTCGAACTCTTCGGGGGTTCACTTTATACAGTATC
>WJKE01000124.1 GCA_014729275.1 Candidatus Peregrinibacteria bacterium
GAATGGAATCAAAACTGAAAATCGAATACTGCTATCTGACAGAATGCATTTGGTGTTTAAATATCACAAAATGATTGATTCGATTCAGGAGGAAGCAAAAGGTGTAAATAAGGTTGGAACCACAAAAAGAGGCATTGGCCCAACATATACAGACAAAATTCGACGAAGCGGTATAAGATTATGCGACCTTTTGAATCCTGAAAAATTTAAAACAAAGTATTACGAAAATTTAGAAACCTTTAAAAAAATGTATGGGGAACTTAAATATGAACATAAAGAAGAAATCGCTTACCATTTAGACTCAGCTAAAAAACTAAAGCAAAATATTGTAAACAGTGCTTATTATCTGAATAAAATGATAAAAAACGGAAAAAATGTACTTATAGAAGGAGCAAACGGAGCTCTACTTGATGTTGACCATGGTACTTATCCTTATGTAACTTCCTCAAATCCGAGCGTTGGAGGAGTGATTACCGGTACAGGTATAGGGGCTGGAAAAATCGATCACGTTATTGGGATAATGAAGGCCTATAATACTAGAGTTGGGGCCGGCCCGTTTCCAACTGAGCTTCAGGATGGAGTTGGCGAACAACTTAGAGATAAAGGCGGTGAATTCGGCTCAACTACAGGCCGGCCCCGCCGTTGCGGTTGGTTCGACGCTGTAGCTTCTTCCTACAGTGTTATGATAAACAATTTTGACTCCATCAATTTAACAAAACTAGACGTATTATCTGGAATTGATCCATTAAAAATTGCTGTGTCCTATAATATAGATGAAGAAAGCACAAACAAATTCCCTGCACTCGCAGACTCTTTAGAAAAAGTAAAACCTGAATACATTGAATTGCCCGGTTTCACAGAAGACATAAGTAAAGTTAGAAACTTTGAGGATCTGCCGGAAAATGCAAAAAATTATGTAAAAAAGCTGGAAGAAGTACTAAAATGTAAAATTTCTTCAATAGGAGTAGGACAAAATCGTGAAGACATAATTCACATATAAAAAATAAAGTCTTTTTTAAAAAAGACATCTAATCTTCAATAAACTTAGGCCTCTTATCAACGACAAGGTTGAAATATCCACTCCATTTAGTTAAGTGCCTAAAAAATCTAACCTGTCTGATCCAAAGTCCTTCATGGCGTTTTCCTAAAATAAGCATATACCAAAATTGAACAAACACTACTAAGGCCATCCAAAGCATCCAGACATAAAGAGGCCAAATCATAACAAAGCCCCAAAGACCTCTAAAAATAAAAAGTCTTGAAACTTTTTCACGATATGGTACCTCCAAAAATACTTCCTTTTTGTTTTCTTCCATAGTGAAAGGGTTAATATACAAAATTAATATATATTAATTTCCTCTTTCCTGCATCATAATTTCTAAACTCTCTAATTCCAAACCTGCCATAGGATTTCCCAAACCTTCTGATAAAGCCGAAAGCTTCAAGGGATCCTTATAGTAAGTTATAGCCTGTACAATTGAAGTTGCTGTTTTAGCCGGATTTTCTGATTTAAATATACCGGAACCAACAAAAACACCATCACTTCCAAGCTGCATCATGAAAGCAGCATCAGCAGGAGTTGCAATACCACCTGCAGCAAAATTTACAACAGGAAGAGTTTTACTCTCTTTAACAGAAATTAATAACTCGACAGAAACTCCAATATTTTTTGCATAAGTTACAAGTTCTTCATGCTCCATTAAAGTTACTTCTCTAATCTCCTTTTGAATTAAACGCATATGTTTTACAGCTTCTATTACATTACCGGTTCCCGCTTCTCCTTTTGTTCTAATCATACATGCTCCTTCTGAAATTCTTCTTAAAGCCTCGCCCAAATTTCTTGCACCACATACAAAAGGAACCTTAAATTTAGTTTTATCTACATGAAGATCATCTGCAGGAGTCAGGACTTCAGATTCATCAATATAATCAACTTCCAAAGATTCTAAAATCTGTGCCTCAACCTTATGACCAATTCTAATTTTAGCCATAACCGGAATTGTAACAGCCTCTTGAATAGATTTAATAAGTTCGGGAGCAGACATGCGAGCCACTCCCCCATCACGCCGAATATCTGCAGGTACACGTTCAAGCGCCATAACAGCACAAGCTCCAGATTCCTCAGCAATACGGGCCTGTGAAGCATCTGTAACATCCATTATAACTCCCCCTTTTAACATTTTTGCAAGATCCTTACCTAATCCTTTGTGGTCTCTCATTTTATAAATTTAGAAAATATTTTGCTATGTGTGGGGAATCTGTTAATTCCGGATGAAAAGTAGAAATCATAATATTTTCATCAGCACACAATACAGGCTTACCGCCCTGACAGGCCAACACTTTAACAGATTCCCCACATTTATCAATAATTGGTGCGCGAATAAAAACTGCTTCCATTTTACTTCCTTCAAAATCAATTTCAGAAGCAAAAGAATGCACTTGTGCACCATAAGCATTTCGCTTTAAATCAACATCAATCAGCCCCATTGAATACTCCGAGTCACTATTCCCCATTAAAATTGCTCCGGCACAGGTTCCCAACAACTTTAAATCATTACTACCAAATCTTTCCGAAATAACTTCATCCATTCCAGTTCTCCTTAACTCCTTTCCTATTACAGTGCTTTCACCACCTGGAATAATTAAATGTGTCACCTGAGCAATATCTTGTAATGTTCTAACCTCAATACTCTTACAGCTGCATCGATCTAACCAATCTTTATGCTCCTTAAAAGCTCCCTGAAAAGCTAATACTCCAACGTTTATCCCCATTTGTTCTCAGTATAAATTTGTAATAATAAACGCATAAGATTTTCACAAATAGAAGCACGCCTCATTCCTGCATCAGGCTCAAAATTTCCACCCTGTGCTTCCTCTAATAAACTCATTTCTTTAGCCTTCGAAACGTAAGGCCAAAACCAATCTTCAGAATTAACATCTTTATAAAACTCAAAATTAATCTGCGAATCCAGTGCAACCCCCTGAGAATTTAAAAGCATTTTTATTGCCTCAACCTTGTTTACAGTCTGTTCAGGCTTAAAAGTTCCATCAGGATAACCGTTTACCCAACCCTCCTCCTTTGCATAACAAACGTATCGCGCGTACCAATCATCCTTCACGTCAGGAAAGCAATCCTTATAAACAAGCCCATCGGGACTTTTATCCTGCCCCTCCACCAATATTTTCAGCAATTCCGCCCTGTTTACAAAATTCTCAGGTTTAAATGTCCCATCACTATATCCATTAACGATCCCTTCCTTTCTTAAGTAAATAATCGCATTAAAATTTTTATGATTAGAATCCAAATCTGAAAAAATTTGCGAATCATCTGTATTAAAATCAAAGCTCACGAAATTGGTACTTCTGGCCTCTATTTTAGTTTCCCCCATATATTCACCATTATAGTAATACTCTCCAAGTAGCTTAACTTCCCCAATATTTTTTAAATAATATGAAGACACTTTAATCTCGCTATTTCCCCCAATTTTATCCAAAATTGAGTAATTGCAATCACGCTTAAGTGCAGAATCAGTCAAATTTTTGTAAGTGTATGAATCAATGTATTCAAC
>WJKE01000125.1 GCA_014729275.1 Candidatus Peregrinibacteria bacterium
CTACTGCACCCAAGCAAGAAACTACTGCACCCAAACAAGAAACTACAGCACAAAAGTCCACAGAAAACAAAAACAAGAGTGAAAATCCATAATAATGACAAAAAAAATCTCAAAATTTTTAAGTTTAGGGATATTAATTTTCACCATATCCTCGCCCGTACACGCGCAACATTATGAAGAATATTGGGAAGTCAGCGATTTTCACTCAAATATAAAAATCAACGAAAACGGCACTGTATATATTACAGAAACCATTACTGCAGATTTCACAAACGAAGCTCACCGGGGATTCGCCAGAATTATTCCCTTTAAATACGAATTGACCGAAAACAAATCCTACAATGCCCACCTTGAATTTATTGATAGTAGAGACGAAAATGAACATTCCTGGAATAACACTGTTTATAAAGACGGTAATGATTTAGTTATTGAGATGCGAACACACGACTGGAGCGAAATGTTTGGGCCTGCGGTTTTTAAAGTAAGCTACCTTGCAAAAAGAGTAATCAATGTGTTTGATGATGAAGATGAAGAATACAAACATGATGAATTTTACTGGAATATAAATGGAACCGAATGGGTTGTGCCAATCAAAAACATTAGCGCCACAGTTATTTTTCCACGCAAAATTCCGGCAGAAAAACTAAAGTTTGAATGTTATACGGGAAAATTTGGAGAGCTTAATAAAGACTGTAAATGGGAATTAAGCGGTAATAAAGTAACTTTTAAAGCAACAAAAGAACTGGATAGATATGAAAATTTAAGTATTATTGTTGGAATGCCACTTGGCACAATTGAACCTGTTTCCCTTTCTCAGGAAATCAGGTGGTTTATTGAAGATTACTGGAAAATTTTTCTACCTCTAATATTTCCGGCTCTGGTTTTCTTATTTATGCTTAGTTTTTGGTATTTAAGAGGGCGAGACGCGAAAGTGGCAAGAAATATTATTATGCCACATTATAGACCGCCAAAAGGACTATCAGCTGCGGAATGCGGCACAATAATAGACGAAAAATTACACTCGCGCGATATCACATCAACAATAATCGACTATGCAGTAAAAGGATATATTGAGATTAAAGAGATTAAAAAAGGAAAAGACTTTGAATTGATATTATTAAAACCCTTTGATGCAGACAAATCATTTGAAAAAATAATACTCAATAAAATCTTTGATAAAAACAAGGCAGGTGAAAAAACAAAAATATCCTCTTTAAAAAATAGCTTCTATAAAAGCCTTCGCCAAATTCGAAAAGAAATAATGACCACAGTTGTAAAAGAGGGATACTTTCCACACAATCCAAATACAATAAGAGCAATTTATTCCACAATTGGAGCTCTACTGGTTGTTATTCCAATATTCGGCGGATTTCCTGCAATTTCTATTGGGCTATTTTTTGCCATGATAGCCGCAGGAATAATTATTGCAATTTTTGGCCAATTCATGCCAAGAAAAACAATAAAAGGAACAAAAACATATTTTCATTTAAAAGGACTATACGAATATATAAATACTGCTGAAAAAGATAGAATTGCCTTTCAGGAAGACGCAAATATCTTTTTCGAAAAACTTCTTCCATATGCAATGGCATTTGGACTGGCAAAAAAATGGGCAAAAGCTTTTGATGGCCTAATTACCGAGCCACCAAACTGGTACAACTCAAGCAGTTCAGATCCCTTCTCAATGGTGCATTTTGCAAGCCGATTATCCAAAATCTCCAGCCAAACTGCAATAAACATGGTCTCAAGACCAGGTTCCGGCAGAGGAAGTTCGGGAAGCTGGGGAGGATCCTCAGGATTTAGTGGAGGCGGTGGATTTTCCGGAGGAGGATTTGGAGGTGGCGGAGGCCGCGGATTATAGTGCCAATGATTATAATTGATCTCTTAAAGAATCGATTTCATCTCGAAGTTCAGCAGCTTTTTCAAATTCCAAATTCTGACTGGCAATATCCATTTTATCTTCAAGCGAATCAATAATTCTTTTAAGTTCATCTTTTGGAATTTTATCAATTTTAAATCTTTTCTTTTCCTTCTTTTTGCCCCCAAAATGAGAAATATCACGAATCGCTTTTTTGATTGTTTCAGGTGTAATTCCATGTTTTTTATTATATTCAAGCTGTTTTTCACGCCTTCTCTCAGTTTCTGAAATTGCAGAGTTCATAGCATCGGTAATTTTATCCGCATACATAATCACATGCCCGTTTACATTTCTGGCACAACGCCCGATAGTTTGAATTAAAGCACTCTCACTTCTCAAAAATCCCTGCTTATCAGCGTCCAAAATCGCAACCAGGCTAACTTCCGGCAAATCAAGCCCTTCACGAAGCAAATTAATCCCCACTAACACATCAAACTTGCCTTGTCTTAAATCACGAAGTATTTCAATACGTTCAATTGTATCAATATCAGAATGTAGATAACGAACTCTCACATCAGCATCCGCAAGGAATTCGGTTAAATCTTCAGCACTTCTTTTTGTCAAAGTTGTAATAAGTACACGCTCACCCGCTTTAACTCTGGCCTTAATTTGTGTAAGAAGATCCTGAATTTGCCCTTTTGTCGGCTTAACTTCTATTTCCGGATCTACTAAACCTGTTGGCCGAACAACAAGTTCAGCAAAATTCTTCTTTTTGGTTTTTTCATACTCATATTTACCGGGAGTCGCAGAAACAAAAATAGTATTACGCATATACTCCTCAAACTCATCAAATTTAAGCGGCCTGTTATCCTGAGCGGAAGGCATACGAAAACCATGCTCTATCAAAGTATTCTTCCGTGAAAAATTTCCATTAAACATCCCTCCCACCTGGGGAACAGTTATATGAGATTCATCAATAAACATTAAAAAGTCCTCCGGCAGATAATCAAGTAGTGTGCTCGGTCGGTCCCCCGCCCCTTTATTATTTAAATAACGTATATAATTTTCAATACCTGTGCAGTAACCTGTTTCCAACAAAATTTCAATATCATACTCTGTTCTGGTTTTAAGTCTTTCGGCTTCAAGATTTTTTCCAATTTTTCTAAAATATGCATATTGTACTTCCAGGTCAGCTCGAATCATTTCCACAGCAGACTCAATTTTCTCCTGAGTTGTTACCGAATGCTTTGCCGGAAAAATTTTTATCTCCTGTAACTCATTAATAAGCTCTCCCGTAAAACTATCCACCTCGCTAATGGCCTCGATTTCATCTCCAAAAAACTCAATTCTAAAAACCGTATCCCTATCGGGAGGAAAAACCTCAACTGTATCGCCTAAAACATGAAACATTGAATTTTTAAACTCCATTGAAGATCTAATATATTGAAGATCTGTAAGAAGACGCAAAAAACGATCACGGGCAATCATTTGCCCTACCTTAACATCTATTGCCAAACTCGAATAATCATCTACAGACCCAAGACCATAAATACATGAAACAGAAGCCACAATCAGCACATCTTTTCGACTAAGCAAATTAGAAGTGGCAGCATGCCGATATTTATCAATTTCCTCATTTATAGAAGCATCCTTTTCAATGTAAGTGTCGGTTGCCGGAAGATAAGCCTCGGGCTGATAATAATCGTAGTAAGATACAAAATAACTAACCGCATTATTTGGAAAAAACTCCTGAAACTCAGAACAAAGCTGAGCAGCCAGGGTCTTATTATGCGCGAGCACAAGTGTTGGACGCTGCATTGCCTCAACAATCTTCGCCATTACAAAAGTTTTACCGGACCCGGTTACTCCAAGCAGGGTTTGGTATTGCTCTTCGTTATTGATACCCTTCACAATCTGATTTATGGCGGCCGGCTGATCGCCCTTGGGCTCAAACGCCTTTTTTAGCACAAATTTCTTCATATTTCTTTTTTTCACAGCCAAAAGATAGTATCATAAAATAAAATTCTAATAAATACAAATATGGAAATTACCGATACTGCAATCGCAATTGCAAAAAAAGCCGGCCGCCGTATCCTAAAACTTCAATCCCGCACTCTGGATATAGATCTCAAAGGTAAAAGCGATCTTGTCACCAATGCCGACAAAGAATCGGAAAATCTCATCATCAAAGAAATTAAAAATGCCTATCCGGACCATGGAATACTCGCAGAGGAAGCGAGCGTAGGGAAAAGCATCAAAGAACAGCGCAATTTTGGAAATAATGAATACATCTGGATAATTGATCCAATCGATGGAACCACTAATTATGCTCACAATCAATCACAATATTGTGTATCCATAGCCGTCTTCCGCACGGAATCCAAATCCAGGTCGAAAAATTATAAATACATAACAGGTGAAATGGTAGCCGGTGTGATTTACGCCCCCAAATTAAAAGAACTTTTTTACGCGGAAAAAAACAATGGCGCATATTTAAACCACAAAAGAATCCACGTTTCAGACATAAAACGCCTCTCAAATTCATTACTTGTAACAGGCTTCCCACCAACTCACAAAGAAATAAACCTTCCATATTTCGCCACCATGATCAACAAATGCCAGGCAGTCAGAAGATTCGGTTCTGCCGCGCTTGATTTAGCATACATTGCCGCAGGCAGATTCGATGGATTTTGGGAATTCGGTCTAAAACCCTGGGATATTGCCGCCGGCGCATTAATAGTTAAAGAAGCCGGAGGAAAAATCTCAGACACGAACGGCAACCTTTTAGATCTTTTCGGGCGGGACATACTTGCAACAAACGGTTTTGTCCACAACCAAATGAAAAAAGTCCTCACATCAATTTAACTGGTGCGCCCGACAGGATTTGAACCTGTGACCCCCGGCTCCGCAAGCCGATGCTCTATCCAACTGAGCTACGAGCGCAAATTAATTTTCAAGGCAGATAATAAGCAAAACACCTAAAACAATCAAGTCCCCTGCAAATATATGAATTTGCATTCAATTCCAAAAAGTAATACCATCAAGTTGATAAAATTAATCAAAACAACATGGGAACAAAAGGAAACGAAATTATCGATCTGGATATCGATGAACTTATTAAAAAATTAAACAGTGCTTTAGCTGACGAATGGCTTGCTTACTACCAATATTGGGTTGGAGCAAAAGTTGTTGAAGGAGCAATGAGCGGTGAAGCAATTACCGAACTGACTGAGCACGCCGACGAAGAACTTAACCACGCAAACCTACTTGCAGACAGAATCGTACAACTTGGAGGAACACCGGTTCTAAACCCTGCCAAATGGCAAGAAATGAACACATGCGACTATAAAGAACCTAATGACCCTGCTGTTCTTGCAATTCTTGACCAAAATATTGAGGCTGAACAATGCGCAATCGTCACATATCAGGACCTTTTAAACTTCACAAAAGATAAAGACGTTGTTACTTACTTTATAATACTGGAAATTCTAAAAGACGAAGTTGAGCACGAAGACGACCTTCAACAACTAAAAATCGATATTGAAAAAATCAGGAACCAAAACTAAGAATTGCTCCCCCCATTCGTAAAAATATTCAAAACCCTTTTGGATATAAGACTTCTTGCAGCCTCAATTGCCGGTCTCCCATGCGGAACAGAAGCCGCACGATTCAAAGAGCTATAATAAGAAGACATTTTTTTTGTTTCCTCCTCAATGGATCCAAATAACTTCCTTATTCTATACATTGCTTCATCATCACCATAAAAATAAGCAATATGAAAATCTCCCATTAATTCCTTGGCATAATCAGCCTGACTTAAAAAAGCACCATACACACCTATTCCATAACCTTCTTCACGTATATCCCTTCCATATCCCCCTTTATGCAAAAGCGTTTGACCCAACTCCGATTGCAATTCCTTTCTCTCATCCTCCATACCAACAATTTCCTCGGAAAAGATGTCAGAAAAAACCTTTAAAGCTCTCTCAACCAACAAATAATTTCTATCCTTTGGAATAAAAAAAATATAAGATCTAAACTTCTTCGCGTATTCAAGGGGATCATCAGGGATCTTCTCCGGATCAATCCATCTATAACCAATACTCCTAAATTCAAGAACATAATCAACTCCCAGCCTGACCCCTGGTATCAATTCCGAAAGTCTAACCTGAAATTCCTCCTTAAATCGCTTTTTCATACCGGTTTTTATCTCTGTATCAACATTCAACCTATCCCATTCTCCACGTACCATCCTATTTTGAAATTCAAGATAATCCTCAAACCAATCAGCCAAATTCACCATCCCGGCCTCTTTGCAAATATGTAGATAAATTTTTGCTGTTTCATCCTCTATCTGCTTAACGCACTCACTACTATCAACACTTAAGCCCGAATTAAAAG
>WJKE01000126.1 GCA_014729275.1 Candidatus Peregrinibacteria bacterium
CTCAAAGACATATATAAATAAAACATCCTTAAATTATTAAAACTTCCCACACAGAAAAATATCCTTAAATTATTAAAACTTCCCATACAGAAAAACATCCTTAAATTATTAAAACTTCCCACACAGAAAAACATCCTTAAATTATTAAACCTTTCCGCACAGAAAAACATCCTTGATTATTAAATTTCAACGCAAAAAAATTCCAACTCAAACCTAAAATATGAAACCTTCCCGCGCAGAAAAAATACATAAATAAAAACTCCAACCAAATCTAAACATTAAATCAAAAAAATTCCATGCAGAAATTTATCTCCATAAATTCCATCTCACAATAACTTTTACAAACAATTTTACAGGAAAGATATATCCAAATATCTTGCAAATTCCTCTATTAAATCAGTAAAATTCTGAATATGAAGATAAAACTTATTTCACCAAAAATGAGCTTGAGGCCGATGGACTCTGAATATAAGAGAAGACTGTCTCCTTCTCTATCTTTAGTAACTTTGGCTTCTATAATCAAGAATGATCATGAAGTTTATATTGAGGATGAAAATACGAGAAAAGTTAATTTTAGTGATTCTCCGGATCTGGTTGGTATTACAGCTAATGTTGATACCTCTAAAAGAGCGTACGAAATTGCAAAGATTTATAAAAAAAAAGAGATTCCAACGATAATTGGAGGGATTCATGCCAGTGCGAATCCTGACGAAGCTTTGCAATATGCAGACTCAGTATGTATTGGTGAAGCTGAAGAGCTTATAGTTTTGATTCTTGATGATTTGAAAAAGAATAAACTAAAAAAGATTTATTTTAATGAAGCCCCAACTGATCCAAAAAATATCCCTATTCCTGATTGGTCACTTATTGATAAAAAAAACTACCTGTATACAAATATTATTTGTTCAAGCCGTGGTTGTCCTTTTAAATGTGATTTTTGCTACAACAGCAGTAGATTTGTTCATCGAAAATATAGAAATAGGCCTATTCCTACCCTTATTAAGGAAGTTGAACGAATGGACATGAAACAGGCAATGTTTATAGATGATAATTTTATTGGAAATCCTGAACATGCAATTGCATTAGTGAAAGAGCTTAAAAAACTGAATATTAGATGGCATGCGGCAGTATCAACAAATTTAGTTTATATGCCAAAATTAATGGATTTGATGCAAGAAAGCGGCTGTAAAAGTTTATTCATTGGCTTTGAATCTATTAATCAAGATTCGATAAAAGCTGTGAATAAGAAACAAAATAAAATTGAATTGTATGAAAAATTAATAAAGGAATTGCATTCACGTGGGATAATGGTGAACGCAAGTCTTGTTTTTGGGTTTGACAGTGATGGTCCTGAAGTTTTTAGAAACACATTGGATTGGCTTGTAAAAAATAAAATAGAGACAATGACCGCTCATATTTTAACACCATATCCGGGTACGGTTTTATATGAAAAAATGTTTTCCAATAAGCGAATAAAGGATACTGACACAAGGCATTATAATACAGCTAATGTTGTTTTTAGACCAAAAAATATGACTGAAGAAGAATTAAAAGCAGGCTATTTATGGATATATAATCAGTTTTATTCTTTTAGAAATATTATAAACCGTCTTCCAGAGGAGAAAAGTTTAAAGCTGCCGTTTTTACTTTTTAATTTAGGGTATAGAAAGTTTGGGAAATTTACATCAATTTTGGGTAAACTAGGTTTAATGTCCAAAATTGGCAAACTTGGCAGCAAATTATCTTATAATATCTAAAAACTAAAAAGCCCCCGTTTTTGCCAAAAAATTATAAATAATCTTCGATTTTTTGCTTTTTACCGTACACATTTTGACGCTAATATTAAGCTATGTTTTAATATGCAAACCTATATTTGTTTACTGTAAGGCAAAAATCGTATGCAGAAAAAACCTTGACTTTTTTGAGGGCTTTGCTAAATTTTGATTAGTCATAGACAGCTGGTTGCTTATTTTAAGCGTAAATCCTGCCGAGACAAAATTATCACTTTAGACAATTTTTTATCTCGATGTTTATGGCAATCGGGATTTTTTAATTAAATATTATGGCAATTTCAAAGGAACAAAAGACCGAGATATTAAATAAGCTTGTAACTCAGATGAAGGATGCGAAATCTATTGCTTTTTCACAGTTTCATGGAGTTTCTGTATCTGATATTAATGATATTCGGAATAAGATGAGGGAAGAAGGTGTAAATTACGGAGTTGCGAAGAAAACTTTGATCAGGCTTGCTGCTAAGGAAATTGGTATTGAAGATATTCCGGATGAGACATTGGATGGACCGGTAGCTCTTGCTTTTAGTATGGAAGATGAGATTGCGGGTGCAAAACTGGTAAATGACTTTAGTAAAAAGTTTAAAGGTTTGAAATTGTTGGGAGCGATTTTTGAGGGGAAGCTTTTATCTCAGGCTGAAGCTACCGAGCTTGCCAACCTACCAAGTAAAGAAGAACTTATTGCTAAATTTATCTACCTTGTTAAATATCCGGTTATCGGCTTTCATGGGGTACTTAATAATACTGTTTCAGGATTTGTACGTGCTCTTAATGCAATTAAAGAAAAGCAGGAACAATCTGTATAATTTATATATTTAAATAACCTAATATTATTATGGCTGAAGAAGAAACAAAAATTCCGGTTGAACTAAGCAAGGATGCTGAGAAAATCATGGAATTGGTAAAGAAATTACCTGTTCTTGATTTGGCTAATCTTGTTAAAGCTCTTGAAGAAGAGTTTGATGTGAGTGCTGCAGCACCTATGATGGTTGCCGGCGGTGGTGCACCTGCTGCGGGTGATGGAGATGCTGGCGCTGACGAAGCTAACGCTCCAAAAAATGTTGTACTGACATCTGCTGGTGGACAAAAGATTGCTGTTATTAAAGCTGTAAGAGAAATCACCGGTGTAGGACTTAAGGAAGCTAAAGATCTGGTTGATGGAGCACCAAAGCCTATAAAGGAAGGTGTTGAACCGGACGAAGCTGAAGAACTAAAGAAAAAACTGGAAGAAGCTGGAGCTACTGTTGAATTACAGTAGTAGTTTTTAAAAGCAATGTGGGGCCCGATTTTTTCGTGAAAAAATCGGGCCCTTTCTTTTACCCCAATTTTCCCTATTCCTCCCTTTACTTAGCCCCAAAAATTTGCTATAATTATTAGAAAAATAAAAACAAAACAAAATCAAATTTAATGGCTGATAACACACCCCAAAATACACCTACGCCTGAGCAGAAGGATGATCTGTTAAATCCTCTAGATGTGAATGCCGGTGAAGACAAAAAAGATAGCGGTGAGAGCGGGGTTGAACTTGTAAAAAATATTGTTTCTACAGAAACCACAGATGAAGAGAAATTGCTTCAAGAAGCACCGGAAGTTGATACCACTCTATTAAAAGGCGTTACACCTGAAAAGAGTGTGTTGCTTCTTTTTCTTAAAATTCTTTTTGGAGTGCTTCTGGCATTAAGCATCGCCTCTTTCTTTTTCTTCACATCACAGCTTGAAGATACTTTTGATCTTGTAACAGATACCTTTGACCTTCCACACGCAAAGAATGAATTGGCATTAACAAACGAAGAAATAAAATCCTTACAAACAGATTATAATTATTATCGTTATATTCAGGCAAATGCTTATCTAAATGAATTCAGTTATTTTGGAGATACATTTGTACAAAATTTTGAGATTCTAAATAGTCAAACCGCTTCTTCCGATGATAAATCTGAAGCTGAGGAGGCTATGAAAGAAGTAAGAAACTCAATTCGAGAAGCTTTTATGAATGCCGTTACAAAGCTTTCTCCGGATTTGGTGGCTCCACTTATTGATCCTATGGTTCCAACTGAGGAGGATTTAAAAATTCTTTTCATTAACGAACTTAGAACTAAAATTCAGGACCAAATTGAACTTCTTTCGCAGGGTGATGACGAAGAAGCTCAACGAGATGCAAAAAATCTGACTCAAACCAATACTCTTGTCGGTAAAGACAGCTTAATTGGTTTGCTAAAAAATACAGATTTTGATGCTTTGTCTGATAAAGAGCTATATGATCTTATTCAATCAGTTAATGAATTGATTCTGAATGATATGAGTTTGGTTCAGGATATAAAATCTCAACGAATTAAATGGTCTGACGTTATTAATGAAATTGAAAGAAGAACAGTTGCTGTAGATAGTTATTATAATCAAAACTTCTTTGACGAAATCGGGGGAGTTAGATATTCAAGCTATGATTTTGATACAGAAAGAAGGCTTATTTCTATCTCGGGTGAGATAAAACGTTTTGATACCGCCAATTTCACTATGATTGCGAATTTGATGGAAGAATTTAACAGATCAGAAATGTTTGAAGGTGCTGAAATGAGATCTTTCAGCAAATCCGGTTCTTTAGAGACAGGATACAATTCATCTTTAAGTTTCTCATTGCAACTTATTGAAAATGCAACATCTAACCAAATTGAAGAATAATGGATTCACTGGATAAAAAAGTTTCGTACAAAGTCCTTAAAAAAAGGCAAAAAACATATATCAGAGCTTATGCGGCTCTATGTACCCTACTTTTAATTACAATGGGATTCTACTCTTATACAAAATGGGTTCAGTATTCTTTGGTGAGAGAAGGAATAAAGACAAATAACGAATATATTTCACTTTTAAAAACTAAAGTTGCGAATGAAAGCAGTGAATACGATACACAAAAACCCATATTCGACGAAACAGACAAGGAAGTTTCAGAACGGCTTGATAGCATCTTCCCGGAAAATGACGCTTACACTGAACTAACAAAACAATTGGATACCTTTGAAGAAGAACTTAATAGAGCAAATGATCCATTTGAAGTTGCCTCTCTCGACTATCAAACAGTTGAGGAATATGATAAATATTCAATATTGCCGCTTCAAATGACTATTCGAGCTTCTGCTGAAAATTTTACAAAATTCCTGCATAGGATTGAGAATTCCGGTTCTTTAAGCGAACCAATACGCTTGATGGATATTTCATCCATTCGACTATCATTCTCAGAAGGAGATGAGGAAAATCAGAAGCTAATAAATTTCTCGGTTCTTCTGAATGCTTATTTCCAAAAACAATAGTAAGTGGCAGATGAAAATAATACACAAGCAGGACAGGCAATGACACCGGATTCTTTAAATAGTGCGAGGCAGGCTTCTGCTGCTACTCCACCTACACAAACAGCGCCTCAGGCAGCTCAAAAGCCTCAGGCCGATCAACAAACTCAGGCCGATCAACAAACTCAGGCCGATCAACAGGCTCAGGCCGATCAACAGGCTCAGGCCAATCAACAAGCTCAGGCCGATCAACAGCCTCAGGCCAATCAACAAGCTCAGGCTCCGTCGGCACAGCAACCCGCTCCAGAGGCGGCAGCCGCAGTTAAAGCAACTCCGGCTGAATCCACCGATGATGCCAAGCCTGCGACAGGTCAGGCTGTAAAACCCAAAGAGGATTCTGCTTCCGCGTCTGAAAAAAAAGCAAAAATCGATGAGAATTTACAAATTTTAAAAAATAGCATCATTGCCGCTAATATCCCACAGCTTGTAATGATTCTAATTAGTTACGCACTTGATCTCAGAACATCGGATATCCATATTGAGCCGCTTCAAAATCATGTTCGCTTAAGATACAGAATTGACGGTGTACTTAGATTAATTGTTGAATACCCTTCAAATCTGCATCCAGCAGTGGTTTCCAGAATTAAAATTATGTCCAACCTAAAAATTGATGAACAACGTGTTCCGCAGGATGGGCGTGCTGATGTGACCACCAAGGACGGTCGCGAAATGGATCTTCGTGTTTCTACATTACCTACTGTAAACGGTGAAAAAATTGTAATGCGTCTTCAGGATAAATCTCGAAAAATTCCGGATCTCCCCGATCTCGGTTTAAGAGGCGTGAGTTTAAGAAATCTTGAGGATGCGCTTGCTTCCCCTAATGGAATTCTTATAAACACGGGGCCGACAGGTTCGGGTAAAACAACAACTCTTTACTCTTGTCTGGCACGAAAAAATACGGTTGGTATCAATATTTTAACCATTGAAGATCCGGTGGAAATCCAGATTGACGGACTTAATCAATCTCAGGTTCATCACGATATTGAATATGACTTTGCTCGTGGTATGCGTGCCGCGCTTCGTCAGGATCCGGATGTGATAATGGTTGGTGAGATCCGTGATAAAGAAACCGGTAATACTGCGATTGAAGCTGCACTTAC
>WJKE01000011.1 GCA_014729275.1 Candidatus Peregrinibacteria bacterium
ATATTACTAGTCTTTGAATTTATAATTTACACCTTCTTGGGGGGAAGGTTGTTTTTCAGATAATATTACTAGTCTTCGAATTTATAATTTACACCTTCTTGGGGGGGGGTGGTCTGTGATGTGGAAGTGGTTTGTGAAATAGAATCTGTTTGCTGAGTATCTTTATTTTTTTTAGGGCTTACATCTTTTTCTACATTTACCTGCGATTTTTTTTGTGTTTTTTCAGGTTTGGGAGCTCCCTTTGCTTTTTTTTGTGATTTTTTCGGCTCAGCCTTGTCGTTTTTCTTGTCTTTCACAAATTCTATTTCTGCAATTTTTTGTTGATTTTCAGCAGCTTTCTTCATTAAATTGTCGAAATCGACTGTGGGCTCTTTTTCCTCGTCATCCAAACCAAGCCTGCTAACCTGAAGTTCACGGATGTAGTTAATTACCTTATATTCAACATCCTTTAAAGATATTCCCGTGAATGAAAAGCCTGCTGCCTGTGTGTGACCTCCACCACCAAATTCTTCAGCAATTTTTGAACTATTAACCGATGGTGTTGTTGTTCTTAAACTTACGGAAACTGAGTCGTCGGATTTTTCTTTGATTAGAAGCACTATCTCAGCACCCGGGGCATTTGTCATTAATTCATCGATTATTCCACCGGTTTCGTCCTCTGAGCTTCCTGTGTCTAGAATGTCCTGTTTAGATACAGTTGACCATACTATCCGATATTTTTCATCAGTCTGAATTTTTGATAGAACTCTTCCCCAAAGCTTTAGCTGGCTTAATTGTTTTGTCTTGTATACATGTTGAATTATTTCCTGTTGGCGGGCTCCGTAGGATACTAATTTTGCCGATACCTCAAAGGATTTTGGAGTTGTGTTCGCATTCTGAAAACTTCCTGTGTCTGTAATTATTCCTGCTAAAAGCAAAGTCGCGATGTCAGTATCTAAAAGATCTTTTTTTTCACTGTGGCCAAGTTTTTCCAAAATTGGCACTAATAATTCAGCTGTTGATGAAGCCATAATATCCACATAATTCACCTTTCCATAGTGAGTGTTGGAAATGTGGTGATCGATATTTACTACCGGAATCTGATGAAAAAGCTCAACATTATCTTCGTAGATCTTTTTCAGTTGGCTTAATTCGGCACAATCAACTGTAAATACAAGATCGTATTCAATTTTCCCCTTATTAAAACTCACATCTTCCTCTGAAAATGCTCCATCTTTTGGAGTAATTATAATATTCACCTTGTCTTTCTCAATATTACTCTTTATTGAATCAACCTCTGTTTTTTTACTATCAAGTGTAATTATAAAATCTTTTGAAGAAGAAATCTCGCTGCCGACAATATTGGAATGCGGAAGGAATTTTAATACATCGGGAACAGGATCAATGCAAACCACTGTCACCTCTTTATCCAGTTTTTTCAGTGCAAGATACAATGCAACCGCAGATCCCAGACTATCACCATCAATTGGTGAAGACGGAAGAATCAGGATGCGCTTTTTCCTTTTAATTAATTCTATAATTTGATTTTCTGTATCTCCGTTCATGCAAATTTATAGGTATTCAGAGTATTCTAAAACATTTTTACGTTTTTGTCAACACCCCTCTAATCCTTTTACTTTATTAAAAAGGTTGTAATTTTATCATATAATCTACCCTGTATGAAAGGCTTTATTTCTGCATTCTGTAGAGACTTTCGGCAACCTCCTTGCGGCTAATATTATGAGCTGGATAGTAGTAGTATCCGCTTTCTGTTTCTCGGATGTGTTGTTTATCAAGCAGATCAAAATTTGAAGCATAAACAAAGTATTTTGCGTACCAGCTCTCAAGATCTACGTCCTGAACAGTAGTATCTAAAAGTTCTATATCCTCACTGATTTCCTCCCCCATTTCAACTTCAAATATAATTTTTAATGCTTCTGACCTGTTAATTTTGTTTGCCGGTCTAAAGTAGCCATTGCTGTAACCTTCAACCCACCCTTTTTCAAGTGCATAGCAAACATATGGAGCAAACCACTCCTCTTTCACGTCCGGAAAGCAATTAGAATACTTATCTTCATCAATATTATCTTCCTTATTCTCAACTATTAATTTTGTGAGCTCGGCCCTGTTAATTTCACCATCAGGCAAAAATGTACCGTCCGGATATCCACTAATAACATTATCGTCAGTTAAACTATTTATCGCCTGTGCATTGGGATGATTATCCCTTACGTCAGGGAAATGCCGATATGAAAAATATTCTCCCTCAAAATCAAAAAATTCAAAACTCTCCAACATTTCCACGATGTACTGATTATAATAGTTCAAAACCGGATAATTTGTTTCAACATTTACATTAGAGAGTGAGAAAGTTTTTCCATTTTTTTCTACCAGTACACGGCTATATTTTTTATTGTCCTGATCGCTCATGTATATAACTGATATTGAAGTAGCGATATCGTGGAAATTAAAACTTTTTTGGCTCACGTATTCATCGTTAGGGCCTGCTGCCTGCTCAATTGCTTCTTCCAGTTCAGCATCGTAAATTGCTATATCAAAAAACTTTGTGCCAAACCGGCTTATTGTATCCTGAATTTCAACGCCATTATTTAAGCTTACTAATTTAAGGTTTGCCGGAAAAATGAATGTATACTTTTCCTTAAAATCAATGTATTGATGCCAATTGTCCGTGAATGTGAAGGAATCGTGGATGGCAGAAATAATGGGATCAAATTCTGCGGGGACGGGTGCGCCGGGATTTGTGAGTGAGACTATTAGTGTTCCTCTTTTAATAAAGGTTTTTGTATAGGTGGAGGACGACGCAGAGTCAAAATATTTAACTTTTTTTGCAAGCAGATCTCCTTTGCTTGATGCAAAAACTATATCTTCGATCTCAGAAACAGAAGTTGTATCATCGGTGTAATAGTTAATGGCTTCGTCAAAAGACTTGCCTTCAAACTCTCTAAGTAAAAAATAAACTTTGTCTTCTTCGCTCGCAGGACCAAAGCCCTGAAGCTCGTCTCCAAATGTTTTTGCCTGCCAGTCCGTTGGAAATTTTATGGAATACGTATGCTTGGTTGAAAATCCTTTATAAATATACCAATTCGTGGTTGTTGTGGCATAAGCTAGCGCACTAAATGAAAGACCGATAATTAAAATTCCTATGATATGAAGAAGTTTTATTTTTTTCATAACTAAATATTACTGCTGATTTATTTTAATGTCCAGAGCCTGAAGTTGTAAATATTCTTTATTGTTCCACCTGTTTCTGGATAAGCTGAAGGCTAAATCAATTTTTTTACTTTTCTTAAGCTCTTCAAGGTGGCGGCCCATGTTGAATGCAATAACATTATGGGTCGAATTATTTATTTTTATGGAGAATTTTAAATGATTTTTTTCTTTGCCTACTACATTCACAAACATAGGTTCTCTGTTCTTTAAAATAAAGGTTGGCCGCTCGTTCTCAACTCCAAATGGTTCAAGTTTTTCAATTTCTTTGAGTAGATTAAAATTAATTTCTTCTTCTTTTACTTCACAATCAATATTTAGGATTGGCATGAGTTCACTATTTTTTAGTTTTTTCGCTGCAAAAATGCTAATTCGTTTTTCAAATTCTTTAAGATTCTTTTTTTGGATATTTAAGCCTGCTGCCTGTGCGTGCCCCCCAAAATTATCCAATAGGTCCGCACAATGGAAGATAGCTTCAGTAACATTAAAAAATTCAGGGCTGCGGGCTGAGCCAACAAGTGTATCGCCCATGTCCTGCATAATTACTACCGGGCGCACATATTTTTCTGCTAATTTACCCGCCACCAGGCCTGCAATCCCAATGTGCCAGTTTGTGTTATGCGCGATTAAAATAAAAGGGAGTGAATTATCTTTTAAAACTTGTTCCTCTGCCTCCTCAACTGCTGAATTTGTCATTTTTTGGCGGAGGATATTTAGTTCTTCCAGTTTTAAGCCCAATGTATTTACATATTCGTTTTTTTCATTTTGCAGCAAGAGCTTTAAGGCTATATATGGACTATCAATTCGTCCGGCCGCGTTAATTCGTGGTGCGATTTTAAAACCAATCGTAGTTGTATCTATTGGTTGGTGATTGCGCACACCCGCCAGTTCCATTAAATGTTTGAGGCCTTCCCATTTTGTGTTTTTTAATTCTTTAAGCCCTCTCTTTACTATTAATCTGTTTTCACCACTTAAAGGCCCAAGATCTGCCACTGTTCCCAGTGAGGCAAGATCTATTAGTTTTGATAAGGTTTTATCCCACTCATTTTCAGGTTTTGTTCGCATAATTAATGCTTGTGCGATTTTTAGAGCCACTCCTGCACCGGTTAGCCATGGATATGGATAGTCTGAGCTTTTATCCTGTGGGTGAAGAATTGCGAAAGAATTTGGTGGCTCTTTCGGGATGGTATGGTGATCGGAAATAATTGTATCGATGTTGTGCTTATTGGCCAAAGCAATCTCATCTTTACAAGAAATCCCACAATCTACTGTGATTATTAGAGATATTTCCTTTTCAATAAATTCTTCAATAAATTTTATCGAGAGTCCATAACCGTCTTTCTCTCTGTTTGGAATTCTATACGAAACATTGGCATTAAGAGAGCTTAATGCTTGAAACAGTATTGCGGTTCCAGTGATTCCATCTACATCGTAATCACCAAAAATAATTATTCTTTCCTTATCTTTTATTGCTTGGAGAATTCTTTTTATACTCTTATCCATTTCTTTAAAAAGAAAAGGATCGTGAAAATCTTTCAGTTCAGAATCAAATGAAAACTTGCGGTTTTTTAATATTTTCTCAAACGTGGATAATGCGTTATCTTTGTTTTTTATTAGCCATTTTTTGCCATTAATTGACATTATCTTTTTGTTTATTTTTATTTTTTTTCCATAGTTTTAATGCGTCCTCAGGGGTTTTAACTTTGTGCCTGTCTTTTCCAAAGACCCAGGTATGCCTTCTGCGAATTTTTTTATAAATGTCTTTTAGTACATCGTCCATATTAAAATATTCCATTTCTTTTGCAATTTGGGCAATCATTACAATCTGAAAAAGTACGTCACCAAGCTCTTCGCGTAGGTTTTTGTGATCTCCGTTTTCGATTGCCACCCTAACTTCAGAAACTTCTTCATCAATATATTCGAGCATACTTGCAATGGTTTGCTTTCTATCCCAGGGACATCCTTTTTTGGAGCGAAGTTTTGCTGCTAAGCGTTGAAGGTCTTTTAATGTTTTTTTGCGAAGCATTAAGTGTTGGTTATCTTCTCAACCTGGGAAGGCTCGAGCCATTTCACATTATCATATCTCTTAAACCATGTCATTTGTCTTTTTGCATATCTGCGGGTGTTGCGCTTAAGGATTTCCAAAGCTTCCTCAAGAGACATTTCCCCTTTTATATAGGGAACAAGTTCCTTTGCGCCCAAAGAGGTCATTGCAGGTAGGTTTAGATCGTACCCTTTATTAAGGAGGGCCTGAACTTCTTCTATAAGTCCCCTTTTTATCTGAAGATCGACTCTTAAGTTAACCCTTTCGTAAAGTTGTTCGCGTGGCCATTTAATTCCCAGCATGTATGTATCGAAATTGGGTTTTGATTTTTTGTCCTGCTTGTTGTGGCCGGCACTCTTGTTAATTTCGATGGCTCTAATTATGTATGGGAGATTATTAGGATGGATTTTTTTTGCGGACCCGGGATCAAGTTCTTTTAGAATGTTATGCACGTGCTCGTGCCCTTTTTCTTCAGCTTCTTTTGTGAGTTTTTCCCGAAGTTTTCTGTTTGGGGGTATGTGAGGCACATTATAGCCTTCAATTATTGAGCTGATATAAAGACCTGTTCCCCCTACGAGCATTGGAGTTGACTCTCTTTCATGGATTTCGTTTATGATTTTGGTGGCCTGCTCCTGGTACTCCCTTAAGGTAAGAGTTTGATCGGGATTTTTAATGGCAAGCATATGGTGCGGTATTCCCTGCCGGTCTTCGGGCAGAATAATATCTGAGCCAATTTCAAGCCCCTTATATATTTGTCTGGAGTCGGTCGAGATAATTTCACCTTTGATTTTTTTCGCGAGATTAAGCGAAATTCCGGTTTTTCCAGAAGCCGTCGGACCTAAAATTACAATTAATGGTTTTTTTGAGCGGCTTACAAAAGATGTTAAGTCTTCTATAATGTCCATGATTTTATTTATAGGAGTTTTATAGAAGAATGTCAAAATGCTTTTGTTTGAAAAAATTTTGATTTTTTCCCATTTTTTTCCATATGATTTTTGGTTTAAAGTAAACGAATATAGTTTTGCATTTAAAACTATAGCTTAATATAGCTTAATATAGCTTAATATAGCTTAATATAGCTTAATATAGCTTAATATAAGTGTAAAATTGTGTATGCTAAAAAGCAAAAAATCGAAGATTATTTATTATTTTTTGGCAAAACCGGGACTTTTTAGACTTTTGTTTGTGAGATGAATTAGTCTAAAAATTCTTTAATCGTTTGTTTGTGATTTTTTATGCTCATCGTCTCATTTCTCGAATTTTTTGGTCGATGGAACTTAGTTTTGTTCCCACTCCATTATGCCTAAACTCGTGATGTATTTTGCACAGGCCGGTTAGGTTAATATGGTTGCGACTGATGGCGAATGGTATTTCGTGATGAAACTCTTCAATTGGCTTATTACACCCGGAATACGAGCAGCGGTTATTGCTTTGTGCCCGCACTTCCCGCTCACGACGTTTTCTTACATATCTGGATTCAG
>WJKE01000001.1 GCA_014729275.1 Candidatus Peregrinibacteria bacterium
AAACAAAATAGCCCGTATCGTTTACTGTAAAGCCGTTTTGTCTTAAAAGCCACTGATACACCTCCATTTGCCGTTTATAACCATCTTTCCACTCATCTTCGAGGGTAACTTCTTTATTTACCGCTGTGGCTTTATAGTCGACAACTATTAGCTCCTTTTGAGGATTTATCCAAACATCATCGACAGCCCCGGTAATGATAAAATTTATAGTTTCATGCAAAAACTGAACTCCTTTGAAATTTTCCCGCCATTCATCAATTTTTTCATGCTCAAAGGGCACTGCATCAATTCCATAGGCATCCATCAGGGGATGAGCCGATTGTGCCGCTCTATGAGTATCAAATTCTTTCTTTAACAAAGCATCGACAGCAGAATTGAGCGAAAAAGGGTAGCCCGGTGGTCTTCCGGTTCCAAGTCTGCGATCAATGTAAAAACAGCGTGGACATTCAACAAATAGGTCAATTTTCGAGCGTGAGAGTTTAAACGGCTCTTTGCTGCTCGGATCGTAAAGGTTTCGAGTGCGTTGTGGGTTGTAGTATTTGGACATAACTTATTTATTTAACCAATCTTGTTTAGCGTCATAGTATTTTGAATTCATCTCAATCAATTTATCAAATAACGATCCAACTTCTGAATTATCTTTTGGAAATGATTGTAAATTTTGCACTGTTATATCCAATCGCCCCCATAAAGCATTTTTAGATTTATCTAGCAAAGCATTTAAAGCGGTTATAAATTTATCATCACCTCCTAGTTTTTTTATATCCTCAAGTAATTCGTCATATTGTTGATAACCAAGATCATTAATCCCTTTTTCATCAGGTACAGCTTCAAGCCAATTTATAAACAGACTGAAACACTCTTCAAATTTCGTATTTATATTGTCTTTGATAAATCGAAAGATCGTTCCAAAAGTGTCTTTGTCATAATTTTTCATGAGTTTTTGCAAATTCTCATAAGCAATCTTAAAATCTCGCTCAAAATCCTTTTTTTTCGGGTGATTACGATGATCCGTCAGCAAGAAAAATTGCCATGCAAACTTTGATCTTAAAACAGAACTTTCCCCCTCCAAAATCTCATCAAGCTTTTCCTTAAAATATTCACTATCAAAGTCCGCTAAATCATCGTAAAGCCCTTTTTTTTGCCATTTCCAATTATTGAAAGCACCATCTCTGTAATAAGCAAAGTATATGAACAAAGCGGCAGCTTCACCAATAGCCTCTTCGGGAAATCGAATTAATAATTCAACAACCTTTTTAGTATCTTCCGTATTTAAGCCGCGAATGTAATTAAAGACACTAAGAATGCTTTTAATAAGTTCCTTCTGAACGGTTTCCAGATATTCAGTGAATTGCTCCAATAGATCAAATGCAATGTCCTCTATATCCTTTGCTATCTTCAATGCTTCCTCAAGATTGTCACTGAAAAACAATGTTTTATTGTCACCTATGTGTGCTAAACGAAGTTGAGCCAAGCTAGCAAGAGGATAACAAACCATATGTTTGATGTAATAGTTCTTTTCATCCTTACTGGCCATTTTCCTTACAAAATCGATTATTTTTTCCAAATTTTCAGGCGACCTTCCTTCCATGACCAAACAATGCTGCATTGTCCAGGCACAATAACCACGCACGCTTGTTATCACTGGTGTACCTTGGCCTTCAATAATCTTTTTATGTTCGTTATACTTTTTTGATTCCTCATCCTTCTCGTCTTCAGGCAAACAAGGGTCAGGATCATCAACGAAGCACTCAATAATTCTCAAAGCCTTTTCTATTTCTTTCTCTTTTGCCAAAGCTTCTGCAAATTCAATGATTCTCTGACGCGGATAAGATTCTTTAAGTTTTTTAATGATCTTTTTGTTATCATTCCCCATTTCTGTAAGCCACCCATCTACAAAATGATCGTAAAGCTTAACTAAAAACTCTTTTGTATCACTTTCCTTGTCATGGGAGTTTAAGAAACCATGTGTTAATAAAGTTTGTTCGTTCCAAGTAAGATTTTTTTGTTTTTTTAGTTCATTAAGAATGTCTATTCCCTTATCAAAATCTGATTTTAGGAGTGCATTTATAACTCTGCCAAGATCATAAACATTGAATTGATCATATTTCTCTTTAAAATGCGATGTTCCTAAAAAAGATTTCAAAAGTTCAATGCCGAGTTCGCGAGTTTCTTCTTTTGAAATTAAACTGTTAAGAGTATGAGAGATTTCTTTCCTGGCCAAAGAGTCTCTCTCAAAATACTTTGGATTTTCAAACCATGACTGGATTGTATTCTCTGCCCAAGATTTAATTTCCGGTTTAGAGTTTTGTAAGAGCTGTAAAACAATATCATCAATAAAGGGATTGATAGGTAGCTTCCATTTATCAATGACAACCTTCACTAATTTGTATTTTTTTTCTTCCTTGTTAGGCCATCTTCTGAACTCTTGGAATATGAGATCGGCTTTATGAGGTATACCTCGTTTGGAAGTTGCGAATTCAGATAAGATATCAAAGGCAATCTTTGATTCCTCGGTCGTACCTTTGAAATATTTATCAAACAGAATAGGAAGAGACAATCTGTTTAAAAAGTCAGGCTTATTTGTCGAAACTCTTCTATTAACGGCTTCTGTTTGCACGCAGTAATTCAAAACAAATCCCCAACATCTTTGTGGATCTTTTTTATAAAACTCTGCCAAAGCTGGAGCTAATGTTTTTTCGAGAAAGTGCCTATCATTGATACTGCAGTGACCATTTGTGCTCGAAATAGTCATTCCCATATGTTCGTAGCCATGGAAAAAGTGATCCCCCTCTTTTTTTGCCAGATCTTCTCTCTTTAAGTAAGTTCCTTTGTATTCTTCAACAATTAGCTTCACGACCTTTTTAAAATTTTTCTCGAAATCAAATTCTATAAATTCAAGTAATATTTGAAAAATTTCCGGTGGGGTATAAAGAGAGAAACTGCCTTCATCAGCAGTTAGTTTAAAATATTTTCTGATTAAATCGATAATTTCTTTCGCAGTACTTTCTTCAAAAACCATCTTCAATATTTCTGCCACTAAGTTTCTTTCTCGATTAAATTCATGTTTACCTTTCAGCTCTTTGTAAGTTTTGCCTCTTTTCTTCAAAAGCTCCTCAACCAGAGCCAGAACATCATCTTTAACTGTGGCAGGATGCTCTTTTAAGGCTTTTTTAATCGTTTCTAAAGCAAATGTATGCACATAGCTATCCCGAACAAGAGTTGTGATCTGCATATAGTTCTTTTTGATAAAAGAAACGGCATATTCAGCATTTTCGTTATCGGAAAGATTGTTCTCAAATATCAACAAAACATGGAAAGCATAAAATCTGCAAATTAGTGGTTCCCATAAGAATTCCCAATCCTCAAGTTTGATTTGCATCTGTTTGAGCTTATCCAAAGCCAGGAACATAAGCTCCGGTTGAGCAGTTAAAGATGTTAAATGGCCATCTCTCATCAAAAAATTTCTATCGTTACTTTCAATTGCTTCCAAAACTGATTTAATTTGATCTTCTTTCTTGCGTTTCTCACTATCATAGGCAGCGCTGCTTTTAATTTTTTTATCTTTGTAAACATCAATTCTTCTTGAAAGTTCCTCTCTCGTAAATGCCTTTCCTTTAGCAGATTTCTTGTAAATCTCATGGACTAAAATTGAATCAAGCAGATTCTCCAGCTCGTGCTCAGGCAACCAATAAGGGATTTGTCTATAGAGGTACACAACACAACCCTCATACAGGAATTGCCCCGGATCTTCGGTCGGGATTTCGTAAAAGTGAGTTTTCTTGAGCAACTCTATCTGTTCTTCACTGAAGTGATTTTGTTCATAGATTTCTTTAACAGATGGAAGATCATACTCTAGATAATCTTTGTTGTCTTTAACTTCTTTCCCTAAATTGCTACAAATTATTTCAATTTTATCCTCTTTGTTCAAAGTTTCACCTTTCTCAATAATACGGTTGAGAATTCCTTTGATATCAGACCAACTAAGCGGTTTTTCCCAATCTTTTGATTCGCAAATAACATGTCTTCCAGATTTAAAAACAAGTGTAAAATCTTCCCATTGTTCATCTTCAAGAACAACCCTGTCAAAGTCACCATTTTCCAGATTAACTAGAAAGTATAGA
>WJKE01000127.1 GCA_014729275.1 Candidatus Peregrinibacteria bacterium
CCATAAGCAATGGCAACACCGTGGTAACGGACAACGACACCACCAACGAACTACAGAGCCTACAACTTGCCCAGGACACGCTGCTGTCCCTCACCGGCAAACCCGGAACGGTAAACCTCGGCCATTTGCTTGATAACACCGACAAGCAGGAAATCAGCTTTAACAGCAACGACACCACATTGAGCATTAGCAATGGAAATACGGTGTTCGTTAAATCTTTAATGGATAATACAGATAATCAAACGATATCATTTGAGAATGGTCAACTTGGTATAAGTAATGGAAACACAGTAGACATATCATCAAAAAAGATAGCATTCCGCGCATCAAAAAAGGCTGGTTCTACACCTATTTTTGTTGATGATTCAACTACGTTAATCTTTAATAACGAGCGTTTAGATTTTTCATCAAACTACAATCATGAAACTGGCATTTTTACTGTGCCTGAGGACGGTTCCGGAATATATTATTTTCAAATAACTTATAATTTCGTTAGCGACATTAGGCTACGAATTATTAAAAATGGGAGCATTCTTGAAAACATACTATTCAATAAGTCGCATACGGGAATGTTAAGCTATCCATTTGTGTTAGAATTACAAGAAAATGATACTATTCAAATTCGATTTGTTGTAGTTTCGGGAAGTTTTGCATCAACTGGTGAAGGATACTTCACCGGACATAAACTATTTTAGGTAGAAAAATGCAAAAACAGCGCAGCGATTCCCTGCGCTGCTTATTTACTGGAACGCACGGCATAGTAACCGTGCAAAACAGGGTATTGAAAAAAAAGGCATCCGCCCTGGGAGAAAACACCGGCGCAAGCCATACACCCGTGTTGGTTAAACTTATTATTTTTTGACTATTTTTTCTGTAGCATTGATGCCCGAATAGAGGTTATGGTGCGGACAAAGCAAATACCAGCCCTTTTTAAAACATAGACGCTTTTTAAAGGAAAATTTTTATTGGCAACATGTTGATTATCTACACTATTAACCGAAAAATTAAAATTTCAAAATTGATTTGTTTTTTTGTAAAAAAGAGATAAATGGAACATATACAATTATATACTAAGATAAATTCTTTACCCAGTGATATCAAAACTGAGGTAAATGATTTCTTAATGACCAAAAAAAAAGAAAAAAGAAGTTAAAAAGAAGAAACCAAAATTTGGATGTGCAAAAGGACAGATTTATATATCACCCGACTTTGATGAACCACTTGATGGTTTTAAAGAATATATGTAATGAGGATAATGGATTTGGAATAATTCCTATATCATTTCATCATGCATTGACTGTTTCAACATTAGATTTCATTCATCGAGACCCTTTTGATCGATTAATTATATCTCAGGCAATTACTGATGACTTAACGATAATTACTAAGGACGGGTATATTGAGAAATATCGCGTTAAAACAACTTGGTAATACTTTTTTTTCATAGATATACATTTAGTCAATACATATGGCACAAATGAAAAACACGTGCGCCAGGAAAGGAGATACGAACACTTAACGCACGGACGGCACGTCCGCGCTAGCGGGGGGTGTTGACACATACAATTGAATTAGTTGAAAAAGGGAAAAATAAGTTAGTTTAGTTAGGATTTTTTATTTTTGTAAAAAAAAACAATGGGACAAGAAACTATAAAATTAGAATTAATTGAGTGGTTGACAAAGCTTGCTGACAATGAAACGATTGAATACTTAAAAATTGTAAAAGACTCAAGATCAAAGAGCAATGATTGGTGGGATGATTTAACCGAGGCTCAAAAGCAAGGAATTGCCAAAGGGTTAAAAGATATAGAGCAGGGTAAAACATTTCCTCATGATGAGATAAAAAACAGATATGGCTTATAAATTACGTTGGTCGGAAGAATCAATAAGAACCCTTGATGAAATAATTGATGATATTAGGCGCAAATGGACTGAACTGGAAGTGAATAATTTTAAGTTAAAACTAAGCCATCAATTGAATCTAATAAAACAGAACCCTTTAATGTTTCCTGCTTCATCTAGGCACCCAAGTTTAAGAAAAGCAGTGCTAAGTAAACAGACAACGGTATTTTATGTAATACAGGATGAAACAGTTTTTTTAGCTTATATACATTTGAATAGGAAAGATGATGGAAGTTTGAAATAACCACGAACGCATAACATCCGTTGAAATGAAATATATGCCTTGCCCGTTTCTAAATATATACTTCCTGCTCATTAAAGCAAGATATAACATTTAGTCAATACATAAGGCACAAATGAAAAACACGTGCGCCAGGAAAGGAGATACGAACACTTAACTTAGCGCACGGAAAACATGTCCGCGCTAGCGGAGAAAAGGAACAAAACATAAAAAACTACATGACGAGGGCCTCACGTTGGGCCATTACCAGCGGAAGCAACGAGATGGTGGAAGATGCCTCTTTATTTTGTCACTATTTAGTGCAGTTTTTAGAAGAAAACCAGGAGGAACTGTTGCCGGCATCAGACGTGGCCGCGTTTCTTAAGCAGGCGGTAAGCGCCAACTCCATGCAAATGCCCAACGCCGGGCCGCTCCAATCGGTGGGGGACATGGGGGGACAATTTGTTTTTAAGCTGGATGAATAGTAGCTTGTACTCACACCTTTTCCAATGTAACCAATAATCTGGTAGAAAAAAGGGGGGGCAAATAGTCCATGGTTTTTTCTAGCACCTTTAACACGGGGTATGCTTTAGACGGGTACAATTGTGGCTTGCTATAGCCCCCACTCAGCACGTAAGCCAGGG
>WJKE01000128.1 GCA_014729275.1 Candidatus Peregrinibacteria bacterium
CAATAACAATAAAATGGTTCAAGGGATTTGAAGGGAAGAGGGTGAATGTTTATTTTAAGCTTATTCTAGCTTTTGCGTGAAATAGTATGAGTATATTTTTTGAACTGCTGTTAAATACATGCTTGACTGAAGGGGAAGTTAGCTCTATTCTGGGCTAAGAATTTTGATAAAAAAATTGTACACATTTTGCACACAAGTTTTGAACACTGCTACAATAGTTGTACAGAGAATATCTTTATTTAAAGCCAGATGGAACACGAGCCAGTACTAAGAAAAGATGTGCAAAACTTTTTAGCCCTATCAATCGGAATGACAGTTGTAGATGCAACGCTTGGATTAGGTGGTCATAGTAAAGACATTTTGGAATCAGTAGGGGAATCGGGGAAGCTTATTGCGTTTGATCAGGACGAGAGAAACCTAGAAGAAGCAAGAAAAAGACTAAAAAAGTTCGAAAAACAAACAGAATTTGTTCACGATAATTTTAGAAACTTAAAAACAAGGATTACCGAACTGGGTATTACAGAGATTGATGCGATTTTATTTGATCTTGGTCTTTCATCCCCACATGTGGATGAGCCGGAAAGAGGATTTTCTTTTATGAAGGAAGGCCCTCTGGATATGCGCTTTGACCAGAGGCAAAAATTAACTGCATCAGACGTAATTAACTCTTACAGTGAAGATGATCTGGCAAGGATTTTTAAAGAGTATGGTGAGGAAAGAATGGCTGGAAAAATTGCAAGAAGGTTAGTTGAGAGGCGAAACAAAAACCCTTTTACAAAAACTACAGAATTAGCAGACGCAATCGAGGCCATGTATCCCAAAAAACATACTTCAAAAAAATCCAGATCACATCCTGCCACTCAAATTTTTCAAGCAATTAGGATGGAAGTGAATCAGGAAGTTGAGGTGTTACGCGAAGCTCTTTCTCAAGCTTTCGATCTACTGAAAATTGGAGGAAGAATTGTTGTTATCTCATATCACTCAGTGGAAGACAGAATTGTTAAAAGATTCTTCCAGGATCTAATAAGACCTGAGCCAACCGAAGAGCGGGCTTTGTATCAAATTTATGGAGATCCACTTGTTGAAAAAATTACAAAAAAACCGGTAATTCCTTCAGAAGAAGAAATTAGTGAAAATCCAAGAGCAAGAAGCGCAAAGATGCGAATCTACAAAAAAATTAAATCTAATTAAAATATTATTCTTATGGCATCCTCATTGACTTCAAGACCTAACACCAATTTTCTATATAACTTTTATATAGGACCAAGATTTTTTATTTTTACACTTGTTCTTTTTGTTGCGCTTATTACTGTTATTACACTGGTGTATTCCACAAAGCAGGTTACAAAGGGCTATGTACTTAATGCTTTGGATGCTGAGCATCAGGAACTTATCAAGGTTCGCGAAGTTAAGGATATGGAGATCTCCAAGGTTCGCTCACTTAATTATATTCAGGAATCTGAAAAGATGAGTAAGATGGTTAGACCAAGATCTGTGGTTTATGTAAATGGTGGTTCGACAATTGCCAGCCGATAGGGACCCTACGTCAATTTTAATTCGTTGACATCTTTTTTTTTGTTGGGGTAATGTGAAAATAAAGGGCTTTATTAACAAACAAAATTATGGAACTCAAGGATTTTTCAAAATCTAATAATCCTCATGTGCGTGAGCTTAATGGGGGATACACTCTTTCGAATTTAAAAACTTTATTAAAGGTTGCTGATGATAACGGATTTGGAGTGGTTGCATGTAATGCGCGCTCTCGATTTATTTTAAATTCAATACTCGAAGCTGCGTGGCAAAGTAAGTCGCCTGTGATTTTGGAAATTGCTGAAAGTGAATCTAAATATTGTAATATGGGTCCTTCTCGTTTAAGTGAATTAACTCATGAGGCTTGTGAGAAGATGATTGAGAAATATGGCTATAGTGTTCCGGTTTGTCTTCATCATGATCATATTCAGAAAGATGTAGTTGGATGCGTGGATAGAGCGGTTGAAAATGGTTTTTCTTCAGTTGAAGTTGATCTTTCAAAATTGCCTTTAGAGGAAAATATTGAAAAATGTAAGGAGGTAGCGGAGAAAATTTATCCAATGGGTGTGAGTTTGGAAGTTGAAGATGGAGAGATTGGAAATGCTGCGGCTTTGTCTGATCCTAATGTTGAGGAGAATATTGCAAATTATTATTCAAAAGCTGAAGATTGTGCAAAATTGGTTGAAGCAACAGGTGCGCAGGCAATTGCGTTTTTTGTGGGTAATGGTCATGGAAATTATTTAAAGGAACCAATTATTGGTTATGATCGAATCAAAGAGATTTGTGATAAAGTGCGACCTCTTGGTGCGTATGGTGTTATGCATGGTGGAAGCGGTTTGAAGCCCGGGGATTTTAATCGATGCGTAGAGAATGGCGCGCGAAAATTTAATTATGCTACATCTATTTCTAATATTTGGTTTAAGCATTTTCCTGGGGAACTTCTTGAAAGAATGGATGCAAAGGCAGAAGAAATGAAACGTCCAAGGCGCAAAGTTCTGGATCTTTTTGAGGAGGAGTGGGATAAGATTGATTTTACCGAGGCGGAAAAGGAAATGACTGAGCATATATCTTTTATGATGGAAAAGGCTTTTATGAGTGCAGGGAAAGCTGATTTATATAACTAATATTTAATCTCAAATTTATGCCAATTAGAGTTGCTATAAATGGTTATGGCCGGATTGGACGGGGAGTACACAGACAATTGATTAAGGAAGATGGTTATCAGGTTGTTGCAATAAATAGTCGCGCGCAGGCGGATTCGCATGCGTATCTTTTAAAATACGATTCTTTGTATGGGAAAATGGATGCGGATATAAAAGTGGAGGGAGAGGACTTAATTGTTAATGGGGATGTAGTAAAGGTTTTGCAGGTTGCTGATCCATTAGATTGCCCTTGGAAAGAACTTGAGGTGGATCTTGTAATTGAATCTACAGGAAAGTTTACTTCTCGTGAGGATGCGGAAAAGCATCTTCAGGCTGGGGCAGCTAAGGCGATGATTACAGCTCCATGCAAAAGTGAGGATGTACCAAATATTGTGATGGGAGTTAATAATAAGGATTATTCTCCTGGTGAACATAAGATTGTATCTAATGCTTCTTGTACCACGAATTGTTTGGCTCCTGTAATGAAGGTGCTGAATGATGAATTTGGAGTAGAAACCGGTTTTGTTACAACAATTCATGCTTTTACTGATAGTCAGAATTTGTTGGATAATTCGAATCCAAAAGATTTTAGGCGTGCTCGTGCAGTGAGTGAATCGATTATTCCTACCACTACCGGTGCAATGAAAGCGATTGGCCGAGTTATTCCTGAGCTGGATGGTAAGCTGGATGGTGGAGCTTTTAGAATTCCGGTTCCGACTGTTTCTGTGGTTGATATAATGGTGAAGCTTAATAAACAAGTTAGTATAGAAAGTCTGAATGATATGTTTAAAAAATATGAGTCGGGAGATCTTGCAGGATATTTGGGAACAACGGACGAGCCCAATGTGTCTGTGGATTTTAGAGGGGATGAAAGATCTTCGATTGTGGATTTAATGAGTACTAAGGTTCTTCATTATAATTATGCCAAAATTGTTGCCTGGTATGATAATGAATGGGGCTATATCAGTCGTGTGAAGGATTTAATTAAATGGTTTACCGCTTAAATTATGCAAAATTTTTCTGAATATTTAAGGTCGAAAGAGGTTAGTGATGATTTAATGTCGGTTTTAGAGACTTTGGAAGAAAGTGTGAAGCAGATCTCTTGTTCAATTATTGGCGGACATTGTTGCAAAAATGCTGGTTCTGTTAATTCTTCCGGTGAAGAGCAGATTGCGCTTGATCTTCAGTCTGATGAAATTATTACTAATGAAATTTCGAAAAATTCTTATATTGGATTGATTGCTTCGGAAGAAAAGCCCGGAGAGGAGCGAGTTGGCCGTGGTGAGTTTGCTGTTTGTTATGATCCGCTTGATGGTTCTTCTTTAGTGGATGTGAATTTGGCGGTTGGTTCAATTTTTGGAATTTATAAGGCGGAAAGTTTTATTGGTGTTCGGGGGGATGATCAATTGGCCTCGATGATTGCGGTTTATGGTCCTAGAACTACTATTTTATTGACTGTGAAAAGTGGCGTAGTTGAGTTTTCTTTGAATAAAGATGGCGAATTTGAATTGGTGCGTGATGATTTGAAAGTTGAGAGCGGCAAAATGTTTGCTCCGGGAAATTTGCGAGCTTGTGCTTTTCGTGAAGATTATAAAAAACTATTGGCGTTTTGGTGTGAGAATCAATATACTCTGCGTTATTCGGGTGGAATGGTGCCGGATGTGAATCAGATAATTTTGAAGGGGAAGGGAGTTTTTTCTTATCCTGCATATGAAGAAACGCCGGAGGGCAAATTAAGGTTGCTTTTTGAGTGCGCGCCAATGGCTTTATTAATGGAAGAGGCTGGCGGAAAAGCTAGTGATGGACGGGTGCGGATTTTAGAAAAGGAAGTTTCGTATGTTCATGAACGGACTCCTGTGTTTTTGGGAAGCAAAGAGGAGGTGGAGAGGTGTGATGAGTATTTGGGGTAGTAATTATTACGGGCCCGGACCCGAATTTTTTCTGCGCAGAAAAATGTTGATGAGGTTCTTATTTGTTTGCCAAATGCTGGTATTTGTACTATAATATATAGTTAAGCAGTAATATAAAAACAAAATGTTGAAATTTATACAAAAAAATAAAAAATTAATCCTCATAATATTATTAATTGCAGCCATAGGAGGAGGAATTCTTTATTATTTCTCACAAAGCTCAAATAAAGAGTTTAGAGAAGCTCCACCAAGTCTTGAATTTGGGGGAGGAACTGGATTCATAGGAATAGGGACTTTTGCAACCTGTTCTGAGGATGACAAGCAGGAGGATGCTAATCGAACTTTTCATGAAAAGACTGATATTAAAGGTATAGTGCCGATGCAAATTCCAGATTCAATTAATGAAATTTCAGTTTACGAACTTTTTGATGAATTAATAAAATGTGAAGATCAGCAATTTATGATAGCTATTCTTAAGGATAATCCAGATTATGATCCGTCGAAAAACAACAACACAAAGCAAATATTCTATACATATCCAAAAGGGCCTTATAAAGGAACAAAAACAATTGAAAATCCTAATTCCTATATGCTCAATGGCGGGGAATTTTTTTATTTAGTAACTGATAAGCCCGTGGAATATAACGAGCTTCTATCCAGAAAAGATGCGACTGCTTTAGCTAATTTGAATGAACTTGGTCCAAATTGGCATTTTCTTTCGGCCAATAATATAAATGATTTTATAGCTGGTTGTCCGAACAGGATAAAATCACTTTATACCTGGAGAGAATATGGATGGATTAATGAAGAAGGCGAAAAACAGGAGGCAGGATGGTTTGATGTCACGGATAATCCTCAGTTTTTTGATAACAACAAAATTATTGCAGTAAATTTAACCGGTGAGGCAGGAACTTGTGAAAATGTAGAATCGAATACGACAGGAGAAATAGAAGAGACTTCTCCTTCTCAATCATCAGAAATTGAAGATTTTTCTAATGTAGATAGTAAAGGTCAAATTTTGAATAAGGCGAGTTTTATGAAAATTTTGGTTACAACAATTTATGACCAGGAAGAAATAGATTCTGTAAATACAGCAAACTGCTTTGAGGATATTACAGGATCTGAATGGTTTGCAAAATATGCTTGTCTGGCAAAAGAAAAAAATATTTTAAGACCCGGCAATGATTTTAATGCTGATGAAACCCTATCTCTTGTAGAAGGAACAAGAATTATAATGCTGGCATTTGGATTTGAATGGAGTGAGGAAGGTGACCCTTGGTATAGGGATATGATAGATGTTACATCAAATTTTAATTATTTTCCCATTGATCCAGATGGTTATAATCCAAATGGTCATGAAAAAATGGGATTTGATGTGGAATTCAATAAATGGAAACTGGAACAAATGATTGGAAAAATTATTAATGATAAGCAAGGAAAATTTTATCAATTTTCAAAGGGAACTTATTATAATGGTTATGACTATGAGAGCATTGAAAAAAACCAAAGGGAACCTGAGCTTGATATAAATTTACCGGGGGATAATCACATGATACCAAATGTAATGATTTTAGATCTTCCGGATGATTCTGAATATAGATCCGATAATGGAAATGCGAACTTTGAAGCTATCTTACCACTTTTGGATAACGAAAAATTAAGCGCGGTAGACATGCTGTTATTTATTAAAGTTGGAAATTTTAATGGAAAATTTAATGGAATAGGTTCAACGTTATTTAGAAAATATCTTCCAAAAAATATTGGAAAACTTGACTGTAGGTTTGATTTTTGCGATACATTACCGGAAAAACTCAGATTTTTTCAGTCTGTGGGAGATAATTTGTACTTAGAAACATGGGTACATGAAGTTGGTCATTATTGGACTATTGGTTTTTATAATTTGAGTTATTGGGGTGTAAATTGTTTTGATTCCTGGGTTAATGATTATTTATTGGAAAATGGACATTGGACACAGTTTTTGCAGGCAGGAAGAAATTCTGTTATGAATTATGCTAAAGTTTTAGAATCATTTGAAATACCTAGATATGGTGCAATGCCTTTTGGAGTCTGGATTGATAATAATGATGGTACTTTTACAATGATTAAAGAAAAAGGTGATCAATACTCCTGGAAGAGAGGTACAAAGTTTAATGATATTGATTTATATGCAATGGGGCTTTTATCGGAAGAAGAATTGGAAACTGAAGAAATGTTTGTTATTACAAATCCTGAATTAATAGAAGGTGTTACTTCTTTAGATAATCTTACGATAAAAGCTCAAAAAGAAATTATTACTCTAGAGGATTTAAAACAATCATTATTAGAGGCAGAAGAATGTGCGGAAACCGGTCCAAATCACTACTTCACCGGCGATGGTTCCAGGGAAAAATCTGATTATGATAAAGAACATTATCCTGATAGAGAATTTGCAGAAGAATTCAAAGTTGGAGTTGTATTAATTAAATTTCCGGAACAAAAGATTTCTAACCGTAGAGCAAGAGAATTGTGCCAAATAGTAAATTATACTTTTCCGGAAGCTTGGAGTTTTGCAACTCAAGGAAAATCAAAGTTAACAACTAATCTACCTGGAGAAAGCGCAACCCCAAATTGTGCGGATTTATATGATTTTCCATAAAAGATAAGTTTTAATATCGAGCGTGATTTTATTCCGTCCCAATTCAAAATTTTTTCTGCGCATGTGCAGAAAAAATTTCTCCGTCCCGGAGCGGTGTACTTGCATTTCGCGGAAAACAATGTATTATAGTTTTTGCTAAACTTTTTGTTGTATGTCAAGTAGCGATTTAAAAGATAGGGCTGAAGAGATTGAGGCCTTGGTTGAGAAAATAAAAAAAGGCGACCAGAATTCTTATTCTGCTCTTTATGATATTTTTATTGATCCCATTTATCGTTATGTTTATTTTCGGGTGAATAAATCTGATGCGGAGGATCTTACCGAAACTGTGTTTTTGAAAGTTTGGGAGAATATAAAAAAATATAAAAAAGGGAAAGCTTCGTTTTCTTCCTGGATTTTTAGAATCGCCCATAATTTAGTGGTGGACTATTATCGAGTAAATAAGAATAAATTGACATCCGAGCTCACAATTAATATTCCCGATTATAAGCGTGAGCATAATCCCATTAAAGTTACTGAAAATTTAATGCATCAGGATGTGCTTCGGGCTGCAATAAATAAGCTTAAAAAGAATTATCAGGAGATTATTATCTTAAAATTTATTAACGAATGTTCGAATAGTGAGATTTCGGACATGCTTAAGAAAAGCGAAGGCAGTTTAAGGATTTTACAGCATCGGGCTCTAAAAGCTTTAAGAAAAGAATTAAAGGCCATGGGAATTAATTATGATTTAGAATAAGTAACAAAGCGAAATATTTTTCGTTTATAAATTTGTATGGAAGAAAAGAATCATCAAAAATCGGAAAATTTTGAAGAGGTTTTAAAAAACTTAAACAAACCGCAAATTAGTCGATCTTCAAAAGTTCGTATAAAAAACTCTTTATTTGCGAGCATTAATGCGGATAGAAACATCACATCTTTTATTCAGAAAACCGCATTTGGAGTACATTTGGACTCTATTAGAAGAGCAATTATTAAAGAGAAAATTTTTGAAATTATTGAGGGGAGTTCTCAAAAGAATTATTTTTTGCAAAGGTTTTTAAAGTTTAATAAAAAGTTTATTTCTTCGGCATTGGTTATGTTTATGTGTTTTACCATGTTTTCTTTTATAAGTGTGGATTTGCGTGTAGCAAGGGCTGAGACTTTAACTAAACTTAAATCTTTTGAAGGAAATGTTAATGTGATACGAAATGGTGAAGTGCTTGAAGCATATCCCGATATGGAGCTAACGGAATTGGATAAAATTGTGACAGGCAGGACTGCCGAGGCTGAAATTGAATACTTTGATGATAGTGTTAGTAGGTTGTCTTCAAATACTGAATTAAGTATAAATCAGCTGAGTAAAGGCGACATAAATGCTGTTAAGTCTTATGTGGAAATTTCTGTGGATGAGGGGCGCGTATGGTCAAAGGTTATTAATATTGTTGATGAAAGTTCTTATTTTGCGGTTAAGGCAAAGGATGTATCTATGCGGACTCGAAAGGCTGCTTTTAATGTTGAGAACGATCAGAATGAAGTTAAGGTTGAAGTTTTTAATCATGCGGTAGAGGTTGAAAGTTCGAAGGTTAATACTGAGAAAATTGTTAGCGGTCAAAAGGTTTCATTGTCTTCTAAGAGTGCTTTTAAGGTAGAAAATTTGGATGTTAATGAAAATGATGATGAATGGGTTGAAGAAAATTTGCGTGAAGATCTTGCTCATCTTGAGGAAATTGAGAATCGTGATGTAGCTAAAAAGAAGGAATCGCTTGAGGATTCGTCTTTAAAAGAGGATGCGCTTCTTTTAATTACTTTTAATGATGTAAAGGAAAAACAGCTTGAGCTTGATATTGCTGAGAAAAAATTTGTGGCTGCGGAATTAAAATTGCGTAATCCTGAACTCTCGGAAGATGAACGCGAAGATCTTGAAGAGGAACTTGCTGATTTCTCCGGCAAAATATCTGATTACTACTTATTTGTTGAAGAAATTGCTGAAAGGGATGATGAATATGCTGAGGAATTAATGGTTTATGCTGAGGAAATTATTTTGGCGCGGAAAAAGGATTTGAGTGTAGTGCTTCCCGATTCACCGGTTTATGTTGCAAAAGAAGTTATTGATGATATCCAATTGTCCACAGTTAAAACTGATTCTGAATTAGTTGAAAAAAAAGTTGAGAAAGCACTTGATAAATTAGCTGATGCAGAGTCTTTGGTACAAAAGGGTGAGAGTGAGCTTGCTGCAACTGTTATTGATGATACAGAGAAAGATTTGGACGAAGTAAAAGAAATTGCAGATAATGAAGAGGCAGATGAGGATATAGAAGAGATGGTTCAGGATGCTTATAATGTTAAAGAATCTTTATCTGAAAAATTATTGATTGCTGATGAGCAAGATGATATGAGTGAGGCAATTACAACTACATCTATAACAAACACAGCGACTCAGTTTGACGAGGAGCTTGTTAGTGAATCGGTTACAACTACTCAGAAAGATGAGAGTGAGCAAGTTGAGCTTAAATATGGTGTAGAAATTGTTGGCGATAAAGCACTTTCGCCAATGTTGAGTGATTTTTAAATTAGGTTTTAAATTAGGCTGAAATATTAATTAATCCGAGGATAGTTCCAAAAACAGCCATTATTCCTCCAATTATCCAGAATTTCATTACGATGGTGAATTCTTTCATACCTTTTTGTTCGAAATGATGGTGGATTGGTGCAATTCGGAAGACTTTTTTGCCGAATAATTTTTTTGAAGTCAGTTGAATAATTACAGAAAGCGCTTCTATAACAAACATAAATCCAACTATTGGGAGGATGAGTGTTTGATCTGTGAGCATCGCAATTACTCCAAGGGTTGCGCCGAGGGCTAGCGAGCCGGTATCTCCCATATAAAATTTTGCCGGAGGAATGTTGAACCAAAGGAATGCAAGTAAGCTACCGGAAATAATTGCGCAGAAAGCGGATAAGATATACATGCCTTCAGTGAATGCGAAAATTCCGAATGAGCCAAAAGCTAATATGAGTAAACCGCTTGCCAGTCCGTCTAAACCATCAGTGAAATTTACAGCATTTGCAGTCGATATAATTACCAGAATAAATAATGGAATATAAAAAATTCCCAGTTCTATGGCTTCTATGCTCGGAATCGGGATTGCCAGGGAAGAAAATCCGAGTTTTGAATAAAACCACCATGCGCCAAGCAGGCTTAAAACAATTAGCCAAAATAGTTTTAATTTGGCGCTTAAGCCTTTTGTTTTTCCAATACCTTTTACATTGAGGTAGTCGTCAATTGCGCCCAACAGTCCGAAGGATATTAATGTAAATATTGGTATGTAGGTTTCTTTTCTGTTTAAAAGGGAGTGGTCAATTACTCCAAGAGCTGAAAATATTCTTGATAAAATTATTACTATTAGACTTGTTCCCCAAATAAGGATTCCGCCCATGGTTGGTGTGCCGGATTTTTTTGCGTGCAGGGCTGAAAATAGTTTTGATTTTTCGCCTGACATCGCGTTTTCGCGAATTTGTTTACCTATGCGAAAACGGGTTAATTGTCGCGTGAACCAGGGACTAAGCAGGAATGCGATTAAAAATGCGAGTACAGCGCTTCCAAAAATAAGACTGATTCTTTCAATTATTTGTGAGAGTTCCATTATATCCAGTTATATGCTCGAAATACCCAATCGATAAGGATCTTGGATTCTTTGAATCGATCGGGACTATTTAATACAACAGTGATTATATTATTACCATTGTTTTCACCAATTGCTACTAAACAAAGGCCCGCGGAATTGGTTTTGCCGGTTTTTAGGCCTTTTATATGTAAATAGCTATCCAGCAGTTTATTGGTGTTAGTGAGTTTGTGTTGCAGGCCTCCTTTTACTGAATTGACTTGCATTTCTTTTGTGTTCGCCGCGACTTGGATGAGTGGTTTTTGGTAAACTGTTTTTGCAAGTTTTGCGATGTCGAATGGGGTGGAGTAATTGTGTGGATTGTCCAGGCCGGCGGGATTTGCGAAGTTTGTGTTTATTAGTCCTAATATTGAGGCTTTTTTATTCATTTTTTCTACGAATGCGCTTACGGAGCCGGCATTATATTCTGCAAGAGCATAGGCTGCATCATTTGCAGATTGGATCATTATTCCGTAGATTAAATTTTCGATTGTAATTTTTTCACCTGCCCGTAAATACATTTGTGATCCTTCAATGTTTGCAGCGTTTTGACTGATTGTTACAATATCGTAAATATTGTTTTCTTCCAGTATTATTAAGGCTGTCATTAGTTTTGTGATTGAGGCGATTGCTCTTTTTTCGTGGAGATTTTTTTCGAAAAGAATTGTATCTGAGTTTAGGTCCATTGCAATCACACCTTCAGCGTAAATTACAGGTGAGACGAATTCGTTTTTTTTGATTGTTTTTTTTTCTTCATTGACTGCAGATACACTAATACTTTGAAGTTCCGATTCATTTATTTCAGCAGATAGATTTGGTTGAATGCTGGAGGCGATATATAAACTTAGTAAACTAGAAATCATAAATTTCTTTAGGGCTTAGAGGACGGAATTTTCCTTTTTTTAAGCAGTTATCGCTTAAATTACCGATTTTTATTCTTTGTAAGTATTTCACAGTATGCCCAATCAAGGCAAACATTTTTCTGATTTGTCTTTTGCGTCCTTCGTGAATTGTGATGTGTAATTCTGTTTCTTTGGGAGAAGATTTTAGAATTTTGATTTTGGAGGGCGAAGTGATGCGACGTTCAATTTTTACTCCTTTTTCAAGTGATTTTTTGTTTTTATTTGTAAGCTCACTTGTTATTTTTGCGTAATATTTTTTTTGACATTCGAATTTTGGATGTGTTATTCGATTTATAAAATTTCCGTCGTTACTTAGGATTATGAGTCCTTCGGTGTCTTTGTCGAGCCGGCCGGCTGGTTTTAAGTTTTTTATGGGAGGAAGCAGGTCCATTATTGTTTTTCGGCCGAGCTCATCGCTTCGGGTGCACACAAAGCCGGCCGGCTTATTTAATAAAAAATAAACATATTCAATATTACCTTTTAGTTCTTTATTGTTGATTTTGACTTTATCTACTTGCGGATCAATGTCAATTCCTAGAGTTTTTGTAGTTTTATTGTTCACCTTAACTCTTCCTTCTAAAATTAATTCATCGGCTTTTCGCCTTGAATATTTACTTGATGCGGCAATAAATTTATTAATTCTCATTATTCTGTTGATTCTGTAATAGCTGCAGTTTCAGCTATTTCTGCATTTTCGCTCTCCTCGCTTGCAGCGGGAGCTGTATAGATTGTTTGAAGATAATAGAATGGATCATCAATATATTCCTCGGAATTTACGTAGTCTGATCCAATTTCTAATAGTATATCTGTTTGAAGCATGTATTCCTGATAGTCAGTAGGAATATTTGTAGACTCAATTCCCGGAATTAGAGTTTGTAGAAAATCAAGGCTTACCGGGCGTGAATCTATTTTTTCACCATTTTCGTCATATTTTTGTTCGTAGTAGTAAGTTGTTTTTGTAACGGTTTTTGTTGATGCGTTTCCAAATCTGTTAACGTCAAAACAGAATCTTTGAAGTATTTGTTTTGCTTCACCCGCAACTCCACCGGTTGATGTTCCATTTAAAATATGAATTTTTTCATTTGCCATTGAGATAAGCGGATGCTTGAAGTTCATATCAATATATTTGTGTACAAATTCTATTCCACCGGCAGGTATAAGAACGAACATCCCTCCATAATAATCTCGGGCAGGTGTATATAAAAATCCACCACAATTATTTGGATCATCGTGTATGAGTTTTTGATTGATTCGGTCTTTTGTGTAATCTTCCGCAATTGATCCAAGGGTTAGAATTTCTTTAGCTTTGATGTTGGTTTCAATATTTGCCTTAAGTGCATTTAGTATTTCCGAGATTTTTTCTTTACTGAATATTATTTCAGTTGCCAATGCTTTTTCTTTAAGCGCGAAAATTATTTGTTGTTGACGTCTTGCCCTGTCAAAATCCGAAGTGGTTTTTCGACTTCTGGCATATTTAAGTGCGGTTTCTCCGTCTAAATGTTGGACTCCGGCAGAAATGCTAAACGGTTCGTATAAAAAGGTTCCATCTTTTGGATAATATGGGTCATAAATTGCTTCTTCCACATAAACATCTACTCCACCCATAATATCCACAATTTGAGTGAATCCGTCAAAATCTATCATTAACCAATAATGTATAGGCTCACCGATCATTTCTTCAATTTTGTTTTTTAGATGCCTCAACCCTCCTCCTGCGGATCCATAATGTTGCGCCGCATAAAAATAAACTTCATTAATTTTTGAGTTTCCAATGATTTCATCTTCAATATATAGATCTCGGGGAATGGAGATCATATTTACGGTTTTACTTTCCTGATCCAGACTCGCAACAAGAATAGTGTCAGTTAAATCAGAGCCTTCATGGTTTTTTCCTCCGGTACCTAAAATCATGAAATTAGTGTGTCCATATTTGTCTGTAATAAGTTCATCTCCCGCAGCAGCTAAAAATACTTTCATGTCAATTGAGCGGAATGAATAGTAAATTCCAATAAGTAATGCGATGGCAATAAGAATAAATGCTCCAATTGAAATGCTTAAAACCAATTTTTTTTTGGGCTTATTTTCCGAGCTTTGATATTCAGAATAGTTTTCGTCTACTGCTTCTCGCTCTTCATCTTCATAATAATTATTCACTTCTTTGTTTATGTTTTGTTCCTTCGCCCTATGGGAAATGTGTTTTCGAATTTTGCGTGTTTTAAAATCCATTATTGCTCATTTAGTACCACTATTGTATTGATATTTCCGGAGTCATCAAGTTGAATATCGATGCCAAGTTGATCCCAACCCGCTTCTATGATTACGGCTTCATCCTCAGTAATTGACTCTAAAATTGTATTCCAGATGCTATAGACTCTTCCTACTGCCTGGGAGTTACCTGTAATTGAGTATGTCTCAAGAGCATCATTAAAAACTCCATTTGTGATTGAGACTCCATCGATAATTACTTTGTCGTTTAAATATTTACTGACGTTTTCGAGATTTGTATTGTAACTTAGCTCGTTTAAGCCCAGGTCGCTTCTTATATTATTTATTTCGGTGTTTAATTCGTTTTTAAATTCAGCTAAATCAGTGGCGTCCAGCTCATCAGTAGAGAATTCTTCTGCTATTATTAGATAACCGTTATCTTCAGCAATTCCAAGTCCCACTCTTTCCCAGTCGGGGTTTAAAATGTTTTCGCGGTGTGATCCTGACCTCATTAAACCAAAATGGGCAAATGCAATTCCTGTATCTTTTGCAATATTTTCAGAAACAGGAGTGGTAATTCCTGCGGTAACCCTCCTGTCATCAGGCGTTTGACCTGAAAGATTAATATGAGAAAAATAATTGTTGTCCGCCATGTCTTGAGCGTGATTTTGGGCGAGAGTGTTTAAATCGCTCGACGTTGTAATAGGGGAAAGACCTAAGTCTTCACGTGAATCATTAATGTAGTTTAGCAGTTGTGAGCGCAGGCTTGAAAGAGAGCTGGTGCCCGAATAAAAGACTCGATTATTGAGATCAAAGAAATCCGGAATTAAGGGCATGGTAGATTCTTTGTAGATAGGGTGGTTAAGAACTGCTATGCCTTCTTTGTCGTTGATTTCAATAATATGAAGTCCGCTTGATGTGGGACTGTAAGTAAATGTTACATTTGATCCGGCTTTTATTAGTTCATTACCATAGTAATCGAAAGTTTGTCCTGTAGTGGAGAGAGAAACTTTTTCAACAAAACCATCCGGCTTAATTATATATCCGTTTTTTTGGATATCTACAAGTGCTGTGGCTGTAACTGATATTTTTTTTTGTGAAGATGTAAAAAAATCCGGAGGTGAAGCTGTAATTTTGTCATCTAAGATTAGATCGTAATTGTGAGGAGCTGCGGTAATGGTTTTTGTGCCGGCTGAGTTGAAGTTAGAGCTAATTTTCAGAGGGGTTTTTGAGCTGAGAGAAGCGGCTTCGGCTTTAACAGTAACTGAGCTTTCGCTAAAATTTTCAAAATCAGCGTAATTTACCGGTACTTTGTCTTTATTTTGTCGATTTAAATAAGATACGGTTTTTGTCCCTTGTGTGAAAGTTATACGTTTTACTGTTTGGCTGGTTACTCCGCTAAAATTAATAAAGGTCTGGTCGTTTTCGTAATCTATGCTGAATTCTATTCCTGATGGAATTGCCTCTTGATCGTTTGAACCTGGCAGGTTTGAGCGAACTTCTATAGGGTAAGCTCTACTTTGGCCGGATTCTCCGGAGACTACACCAATATTGAAACTTCCGGTATTGGGAAAGTATACGGGTATCTCAAATTCGCGGTTGGTGATGAGACCGTAGTATGTTTCGATGTTTTGGGTATTTGCGTTTTGGATAACTATAGTTGCATATTCTGTGCTTGAGGAGTCTACTTCACCACTTATTATAAAAACTTCGTTTTGATAGATATTTGAGGGGATGGATTCATATAGTGTAAGTCCGTCGAAATAATCTGATGATTCGGTTTCTGAAATGTCTTCGGTGTCCTCTTCGGTATCGTTTTCGGTAAATTCGATTTCTGTTTTGTCAATAACTGTGTCTTCAATAATCGTGTCTTGTTGATATGGCGAAAGCGTTCGATAAATTATTTCGGATATGTTCGCGCGTGTCATTAAGTCGTCGGGATAAAAAAGCGGTCCAATTTCTTCCAGATAATTAGCGTTTTTTGCATAGGCAACGTAAGGCGTGTACCATGCGGTTTTCCAAGTGTCATCAAATGGTTTTCTAGTGATTTTTGTTGCAAGTTTCCAATCTTGTACTTCACCAAGAATTTTTAATGCTTCAACTTTGTTAATTGTTTGGGAAGGGCGGAAAGTACCATCCGGGTAACCTTGTACCCACCCTTCTTTTACGGCTTTCCTTAAGTAAGGTGCGTACCAGGAGTAATTGTCTGTATCGGGGAATGTTAGTTCCTGGTTTGCGTCTAATGCGATGTTCGATCCTTCCAGGATTATTTTTAGGAATTCAGTACGGTTAACAGTATTGTCGGGGCGAAAGCTTCCGTCGCTATAGCCGTTAAGCACACCTGTTTGTTGAAGGTAAGTGATGGCTTCATAGTTTGGATGTGTACTGTTTAGGTCTGTGAAGGCAGCAAATGCTGTTAAATTTGCGGATAGAGTGAAAACTAGACCACAGATAATTCCGCTTACTAATTTTTTTAATAAGGAGGATCGCATAATTGAATTTTTTTAGGTTTTTTTAATGATTGGCTTGTAAATTGTCCTTTATGAATGGCTATAAGTCAATAATAATCATTTTGTGTTTCTTTTTTGTGGGGCTCTTAAATTCGCAGTTTTTGCTGGATGGGGCTCTATTTGAGATTTTTGTGCTTGATGTAATGGGGTTTTATTTTTTGTTTAGAGTCTTTGGGGCTGGTTTACGGGTGATGTTGTTAGCTTTACTGGGGATTTTAATTGGTATGGCTAGGTTATTTTTTTCTTTTGGGGCGGATGATAATTTTGTTGTAAATTTTTTGGGGGAGAGGGAAGTTGAAGGGTGTATTAAGGAGGTTGATGTTCGGGTTGATAAAGTTAAGTATACAATTTCTTTAGAAAGAATGCGTGAAGGGGAAGAATGGCGGGAGATTAACGGTTTGTTGCTTGTAAATGGGGAGAGGTATCCGGTATATAAGTTTGGGCATTGCTTAAATCTTCAGGGAGAAATTTTGATTCCGCATATGATTGATACTTTCAATTACGGCGGATACCTCTCCCGTTTTAATATTTTTGCAGTAATGTATTTTGCTGAGATACGTAAGGTGTCGGGCGAAAATGGTAATAAGCTCATGAAATTTTTATTTGAGCTTAAATCGGTTTTCGAGGGGCAACTGGAAAAACTTTATCTGGAACCGGAAAATAGTTTTATGGCTGGTTTGCTATTAGGGTCCAGACGTGGAATTCCGGATCATTTAATGGAGAATTTTAATATTACGGGTTTAACTCATATAATAGCGATTTCCGGTTATAATATTACGATTATTATAGTGATTATTGGGAATATTTTTTCTTTTTTAAGTCGAAAAATACGAATAATTGTTTCATCGATATTTATAATTTTATTTGTAATTCTTGTGGGAGCGAATGCTGCAGTTGTTCGTGCCGGTATTATGGGGGTAATTGGGCTTTTGGCTTTATGGTCCGGTAGAAATTATTTGGCACCTTTAGCTCTTTTATGGGCCTGTTTTTTTATGAATTTTTGGAATCCCAGAATTTTATTATATGATGTTGGTTTTCAACTTTCGGTTTTAGCGACTGGTGGTCTGATTTTTGTGTCGCCACGAATTGAAAAGTATTTTACTTTTTTGCCGAAGTTTTTGGAAATTCGAGAATCTATTTTAATGACCCTTTCTGCCCAAATACTTGCGCTTCCGATTATTCTTATGAACTTTGGTCGCTTAAGTTTAATATCTCCTATTGCAAATTTATTTGTGTTACCTATGTTGCCGTTTACAATGTTTTTTGGATTTTTAGGTGTGATGGGGGCTTTTGTGTATCAAAAGCTGGGACTATTATTTGCTTATATAGGTTATGTGTTTTTAAAGTTGATAGTCTTTTTGGTTGAAAAGTTCGCTTTAATTCCACTGGCTTCGCTTGATATAAACTTTTTTAGCAAGTGGGTGCTTGTTTTTTATTATTTTTTAATATTAGATTGGCTTTTAAAAGATTTAGGCAGCTTTTAATTTTTCGTGCCGAACTTTATCTGTTTTTTGCTTGGCAGCTCGTTTTGCAGCAATTCTTGCGCTTAGATCTGATACATTTTCTCCGGGAAGAGTGTCTCCTCTATCTTTTAATGCTGCATTTGCTACTTCATCGTGCATTTTATCCAGTTCTTTTTCCTGGGCTTTTTGGGCTTCTTCTTTTTTCAGCTCACGGCCTTGCTTGTCTTTAAAAACTACTCCCTGAATGTTTTGCTTTTTATCAAGCCTGCCTTGGTCTTTGTAGATTGTTTTTCTTACTCTTTCAAGGTCCTGGTCGCGCATTTTTTCTTCACCCTTAAAATCAATCTCTTCCTGTTTTCTTGCATATCCGTGTTCATCTATAATGTGATCTTTTTCGTGTTCATGGAAGTCTTCAATAATTCCTTTTTTAATTTTGTCGTCTCCAGCTTTTGCCAAAGCTTCTTTTTTAGCTCTTTCGTGTTCGTCTTCTTTTTGATCAGTTTTCATGCCGTCAAGTGTAAGGGTTTTTGCTTGTTGCTCTTTTAAATCTTTTTTCATGCTTTTTGATTTAAGTTTTCTATCAACAGCTGCATCGATTTCTTTTTCTGCTGAGTCTTCAACCGTTTTTCCCGGTCCGTAAAGATCGATTGCTCCTCTTAAATAATTTTTATATTTTACAATATCTGTATCGTCATTTTGGTCGGGGTGGGCAATTAGATATTTCATTAAAATAATCATGGCTTCTCCGTATTTGTCTTGTTTGGATAATTTGTCGATGCTTTCTTTTAGTTCTGTTTTATTGGCGTTTAAAACTTCTGCATTTGATTTGTCTTCTTCAGTCATTTCAATTTTGTCTTCAATTTCTTTGTCCTCTTTTGTTTCTTTTTCCAGATCTTTAATTCGTTTTTTTAGTTTTAGGTGAACATCTTTTCTATCATTGTAACCGGCTTGGTCGTAATTGTTTTTCCATTTATTGATTTCGCTTTCGCTTACGTTTGGATCCAATTCTTGCAGTTCTGCAATTCGGAGTTGGTGTCGTTTGTGAAAATGTTTGTATGCAGCAATGTTTCCTGCTTCAGTGTCAACAGTTTTTGAAATCAGAATTTGATGGCATTTTTCTAGCTCTTTTACATCACCGTCTTTTCCGGTTTCCGGATTTTTATAATTACTCTCATCTTTGTACCAGTCTTTAAATTTTTTCTTATCAATTTGTGGGATGAACTGGCATGAATTAACTTCGGTCATGCAGGCATTAATCAGTAGTGTTTTTTTTCTTTCGTCTTCGGTTTTTTCCTTTAGTAGTTCTTCGTTTTCTTTTAAGGATTTTTCTTTTTCCTGAAAATCTTGTTCTTCAAAAGTTCTAAGTGCCAGTTTTAGATTTTTTGGTTCATCTTCATATAGTTTTATGAGTTTTTTGGCGAGTTTTTCACTCAAATCACGAGTTTCTTTTAAAAAGCCCGGCCATAGATTCAGGTTTACAAGTCGTTCTTTAAATGGACGCTCTTGGTAATACTTTAAAAAGTCTTTTTCTTCTTTTTTACTCATTATTTTTAGCGAATGTTTGCCGATTTTTATGGGAGCTCTTAAATGTGTAAAATTTTCAGATTCCTTTTCTACGATTTTGTTGATTTTGGATAAAGTCTCCTGCGCCTCGAGTGGGGTTTTTGCTTTTAGGACTTCTTGCATGGCCTTTTTGTTTTGCTCCGGCAGGGCTAGACATTTTTCTACAGATTGTTTTATTTTTAGTTCTGCTTCTTTGGCCAGCCTTACATATTCGGTTTTTTCAGTTAGGCCTTGAGTTGTCCAAGGGAGATCTTTTATATTTTTGACGCCGAATTTAAGCGCTGTTTTTTCTAGAAAATTGTATGCTTCAATTCTGGGGGGGAGCTCTTTTTCTTTGAGTTTTGTAGTTAGCTCTTCAAGGTGGGCAATGGTTGGTGTGTTTTTGCGCTCGTTTTCGAACCATTTTTTGTATTCTTCAACTTGGTTTTTGCCTAGTTGGTCCTTGTGGTCTTCTAGGATTGCGTCGTAGTCCTTTTGGAGATTTATTAATGCGGTGTCGTCCCATTCGAGTGGCTTCTTTTTTTCTTCCTCAGCTATACGGTTGAGTTCGTTTTTTTCAACTGTTTCGTCGATTTCTTCGTTGATTTTGCGAAAGATTTCGGGACTCATGTTTGTATCATGGTCAAGTTTTCGTATCAAGTCTTTAGATTGTTTTTCAGATAGTCTTTTTTCTCTAAATAACTTATTTACTTTATCGATTGAATTAGCCTTAAGTTTTTTTTCTTCGGCAGTTAGAGTATTAAGATTTGCCCCTTCTTTGTGTTTTTTTCTTCTTTCGGCATGAGTTTCAGGACTATTTAATTCCCAAATTAATCTGTTTTCGTGAAAGTTCATTTTATGGGTTTAATGGACTAGTATTATAGGATGAAAATTAATTTTGAGCAATGCGATTTTGGTGAGTGCACACTCACTGTAAAATAGTTTCGTCCTTGTTTCAAGCCGTTATTTTGGTGTTTGGTTTTGTTTTTGTTAGAATTTTAGTGTCAATAATATTTAGGATGATGGTGAAATTATCAGAAAAAGAAAGGACGTTGCATGAAGCTTTTGTTGGATGTGGACGAAATGCAAAGGAGTGGATGAGAAAGTGTGAGCTGATGCTTCCAAAAATTGAGTCTGAGCGGATTTGGAGGAAGAAGGGTTTTTTTCTATATATGAATATGCGGCAAAATTAGCGGGAATGAGTAGAAGTAAAGTGGATGATTCTTTGAGGATTTTGAAGAAAATTGAGGATAAGCCAAAATTAAGGAGAATTGCAGAGTTTAAGGGGGTAAATTCTGTGAGACCAGTTGTGAGTATTGCAACAAAAGATTCAGATGAATTTTGGGCAAAGAAGGCTGGAGAAATGAGTAAACATACTTTGGCAGCTTTTGTGAAAGATTATAAAAATTCTTGGCCCGGGCCGGGAGGCGAAGGTACTTTTATAAAGGATGAAAAAAAATTCCGGCCCGGGCCGGCGAAAAACTTTACAGAGAAGAAGCGAGTGAAAATTGAGATGGATTTGGACGAGGATTTATTTGATGAATTAAAAAAATTAAAGGGAAATGCAGATTGGAATTCGGTAATTAGGAAATTATTAGTAGGTAACCGATCGGTTCCAGGTGATAAGCCTCATGCCGTTAGGTATTCTTTTCGTGCAATTCCTAGGGTAATTCAGAGGTTTATTAAAGAAAGATCTGGTGAGATTTGTGAACATCCGAATTGTTTGAAGGCTGCCAAGCATTTTCATCATATTAAGCCTTTTGCGTTAGTACGGGAGCATGATCCGGATAATATTTTGCATTTATGTATTGCTCATCACGATATTATCCATTTGGGATACATTGATGATGATCCAATTTTTGAAGGTAAACAAGGATGGAAGCAGGTTAGCGGTTTACCTCTGTATGATATAAAGAATTTAATAAACCGCCGAATCAAGGAGAAACGGCGGTGATAAAGAATGAGGGGGATTATTGTTGATCTATGTCGATCTTTAACCTTTCTGACTCTAAATTTTGTGAATTGAGATTTGCAAAGGATTATATTGAGCTTCATTGAGCTATAATTTGCGACACTTGTCCTATACTGAGCAAGCTGAGAATCCGCAGCTTAGGCAAAGCATGCAGCCTTCGGCGATTTGGATTGTGGCAGAGCATTCAGGACATTTTTTGGAAGCGATAATTTCTTTTTTGTTCATTGAGCTGTTCATTGATTTGTCCATTGATTTTTCTGTTGATTTTTCCATTTTTTTGTTCGTGGCTTTTGAGATGGGTGTGTGTTCGCGGGCAGATTCCATAATTGGTGGAGGAAGAGTAATTTCTTCAGTTTTTGTGTCGGATGGTGTTGATTTAATTACTATTTCTTCAGGAGCGCCGGTATCTTCAGATTTTTTTTCGTCTTTTTGAAGGTTTAAAACTTGTTCGGTTCTGGAACCGTCGCGGTAAACTGTGCATCCTTTGAGTCCTGATTCCCAGGCTAAAATATAACCTTTTTTAACATCTTCGCGGGTTGCGGAGTATGGGAAGTTGATTGTCTTTGAAATTGAATTGTCTGTATACTCCTGGAATGCCGCTTGCATTTTTATGTGGTCGTCTGCGCTTATGTCCATTGCAGTTACGAAAACTTTTCGGACGTTTTCCGGGATTTGTTTTATGTGCTGGACTGAGCCTGAATTTTGAATATCTTTTATTAATTCTTCGTTATCCAATCCGTGTTTTTTGAGCTCTTCTTCAAGATATGGATTTGTGTAGATTAATTTTTGGCCGCTCATGACTTCTTTATAGTATGCGAGAGCAAAGAAAGGTTCGATTCCCGAGCTACAATCAACAAGCATTGAAATTGAGCCGGTTGGTGCAACTGTTGTTAATGCTGCGTTTCGTCGTTTTATGTTTTGCCCCTTTGGTCCGTAGATACTTAGTTCCCAATTTGGGAAGCATCCTTTTTCTTCAGCAATTTTTGTGGAATATTCGTGTGCGGTTTCGTTTATCATTTTCATTACTTTTCGAGCCAGTTGGCGTCCTTCTTCAGAGTTATAGGGGATTCTCAGTTGATAGAGCATGTCGGCAAATCCCATTATTCCAAGACCGATTCGGCGGTTGTTTTTAAAGGTGGTATTGATTTTTTCTACCGGGAAGTCTGAGAGATCAATTACGTTATCGAGCATTCTAACTGCTGTCCGAGTAACTTCTTTAAGGCGAGATTCGTTGATGTGTCTATTTGAAACAAATTTTGCCAGGTTTATTGAACCCAGATTGCAGACATCGCCATCGTGTAGCCACTGTTCACCGCATGGGTTTGTTGCTTCAAGGCGTCCCAGGCGCGGGATTGGATTTGAGCGGTTTGCAGCATCAGGGAATAGGACTCCGGGTTCGCCGTTTCGCCAAGCTGCTGCAATAATTTTGTCCATTAGTTCGGGAGCTGTGATTGTTTCTTCAATATCTTTCATGTATGCACCTCTTTCGTTTCGGATTATTCTTCGTGGTTTCATCTTTTTACCTTCCCATTCACACATCCAAGGTTCTTTAGATTGTTCTTTAACTTGTTTCATAAATTCGTCCGTGAGCGAAACTGAAATATTAAAGTTTACGATTTCACCTTCTTCCCATTTTGATTCAATGAATTCGAGGATATCGGGGTGATCGACTCTCATTACGCCCATGTTTGCTCCGTGGCGTCCTTGTTGTTTTATTACACCAAATGCTTCGTTGTAGGCTTTCATGAATGAAACAGGTCCAGATGAGGTGCCTTGTGTAGTTTTTGCGTTATATCCTGCAGGGCGTAGTAAGTGCCAGGGGAAGCCAAGTCCTGATCCGGCTTGTTGGAGCAGTGCGGCTTGATGTAGGCTTTGAAAAATTCCGTCCATACTGTCTTCAAAATGTAGAACTATGCAGTTTGATACCAGACGGGTTTTTCCTCCGGCATTTGCTAATGTTCTTCCTGCTGGCATGAATTCAAAATTATACATTATATCGCGAAATTTTTCTTCAATTTCATGTATTTCTTTTTGCGATTTTCCGTAATTGCTTTCTACTTCTGCTAATGCTTTTGCAACTCTGTTGAACATACCTTCGGGGTTTTCGCTTATTTCACCTTTGTCGTCTCGCATTAAGTATCTTCCTCCCAAAACTTTTAATGAGTTTAGGCTGAATGGAAGTTTTGTTGTGTGTCCGTTTAATACTTCTTGTTGGACATTTCTGATGTTTTTGTGTTGTTCACGATAGAGGATGTAGGCTTTAGCAGTAGCTGCATGTCCACCCTCAATAAGAATTTTTTCTACAAGATCCTGGATTTGTTCAACGGAAGGAATTTCTTCTTGAGATTTAAAGAAAACTTCAAGAACTGCGCAAACCTGGTTAGAGATTTGAGTTGCAAGATCTTTGTCGCTTCCTCCTACTGATTGGGCGGATTTCCAGATAGCTTCGGTGATTTTTTGTTGATCGAAATCAGCGATTTGTCCGTTTCTTTTTTTGATTTTTTTTATGGGTGACATGCGGGATTTTTTAGGTTAGGGAATAAGGGAAATAACATTTTGCATAGGAATAAGGTTTTTACTATATATAGTGCACTAAAAATGCTGCGAGGCACTATATGTAGTGGGTGTTTATGATTTTATCAAAGAGTTTTTTATCCTGAAAGGGGAAAAAATGAAAAGGAATTGACAGGGTATTTTAGAAAAGTTGTGGCAAATTTTGTTATAGATTTTTGGCGATGAGTAAGCCAAAATTTTTTGCGGCTGAGGGGCCGGAAGCAGTGATGATTTTACCCTCTTGGTGTGTGGGATCGGGAGTGTAGGCGGCGCCCGCGTTTTTGAGTTCGGGTTCTACGCCGGAAAAGCAGGATGCGGTTTTGTCTTTAAGAATGCCGGCACGCGCAAGAATCGCGGGCGCCGCACAAATAGCTGCAGTTATTTTTCCTGCATTGTAGAATTCTTTTGCAAGATCAAGAATTGGGGGGTAATCGAAAAAATCGTAAACGCCCGGACCTCCAATAAATGCGACTGCATCGTAGTCGGTACTATGGGTATCTTTTAGTAAAAGGTCTACTTCGGTTGAGCCTCCTAATTTTCCACTGGCTGTTTTTTCTGTACTTACTGTTATTACTTTATGTCCTTTATTTATTAACTCGGTTTTTGTGTCGTTATATTCCTGGTCTTGATAATCTTTTGGCGCGATAACTAATAGAACTTTAGCCATGGTATATTTTGGTTATTGTTTTTATTACTTTATTAATATCATTTTTTGTATTGCTTTGTCCAAGAGTGAATCGAAGAGATGCATTGGCTTGTTCCAGTGAGAGTCCAATGGCTTTTAAGGTGTTTGAAATTTTGTTTTTGCTCATATCGCATGCAGATCCGCTTGAGCACGCAATTCCGGCTTCATCAAGATGAAAGAGGAATTCTTTTGCGTCAATATTTGGTAGGGAAATATTAATGTTGTTTGCCAAGCGGTTTTTTTTGGGCCCGTTTAATTTTGCATTCGGTATGGAGCTTAAAACTTCATCAATCAGCTTGTTTCGAAGTTCAGTTAGCCTCTTTTTTTCTTCATTTTGATTTTTAACTGTTAACTCAAGTGCTTTAGCAAATCCAATTATTACAGGAATATTTTGGGTTCCGCTCCAAAGCCCTTTTTCTTGTTTTCCTCCCCATATAATTGCATTTAGCGG
>WJKE01000129.1 GCA_014729275.1 Candidatus Peregrinibacteria bacterium
AGAAAGCCAACTTTGGAAGAATTTATGGCTTTTGAAGAACCATATTGTACACAGATTGAACCGCAAGCCATATGGTCTGGCAAAGGGGGAGGACAAATTGTCACCACCCTTTTGAAAAAATACCCGTGTTTAGCCATTATTACAGATATGGCAGATGAATATTTTGTTGGGTTCAGGCAGTATGTTCAGGATGAAATGAATGTGATTTTGGAGTTGAAGATGTTGATTGAGGCGGATTTGAAGTGTCCGAAAATATCGGACAACTGAGCAAATGGTTACAGTTTGTAACCGCTTGAATGGTATGGCCAAAATGACCCCACCCTTTCAATCTACAAAGGGGGTGGGCAATTTGCCACTACCCTTTATTCATCTTCTTGTGAATCTTCAAAAATTACCTCTTCAACTTCATCAACATTTTTACTTGGTATTTGTGCCTGTGGAGAAGTCATTTCATTAATCACTTCCTGTTGAACGCCAGTCCCAATCATAAGATTCTTCATATCTGTGGGCGTAAATTGTCGTAACTTCATTTTACTTTTTTTGTGTTTTATATCGTCTTTTACCTCTTGATTTAAAATCCCAGCCTTTTTAAGAACTTCAACTCCACTTTGAGAAGCTAATAAATCAAGTGCATTTCTCATATTGATATGATAGTCAAATTCTGCTATCAAACTAACAATATTCTCTCGTTCGCGAGGGTCCATTTGTTCTGCCAATTCATATGTAGAGATTTTTTTGAATGCTGCAAGAATAACTGGCAATGATTCAGGTGCTACCACAAAAATTTGATAACTCTTTTCATAAAAGTGTGTTTGAGATAACTCCTCCATCGCTTCATTTGGGACGATGAAAAAGATCATAGGATAAATCTTGGGGTCATTATTAATTTTTTCTACAGTTGATTTTACATTTGATTTTATATAGTTCTGTAAATTATCTGATCTGGAAACTTTAGCATCAAAAATCACATACTGCTCTAAGAATTCAATAAGGAAATCTGGCTTAAATTTTCCACTAAAGCCCTCTGGCAAATTTTTGTTATCAAAACTTGGGAAATTTAGCTGTGGTGATTTGCAGAGTTCTGCTAATTGAGATTTAACTTTTTCTTCGTGTTCTGCCCACATTCTGTCGCGTTCTTCTTTTTCTCTTTGCTCGCGTTCTTCATCTTCTCGTCTAATTCTCTTTTTTTCATCTTCAAGCGCATTCTTTGCTTCATCAAGTTTCTGGACTCTAGTTTCAAACTCTTTTGCTTTTCGTTTTTCTTCTGCCTTAAAGTCAGCGAGCTCTTTCGCTAAGCTATCCTTGTTTTGTGTTAGATTGGTCAACTTTGCTTTAAGATCGGTTATTTCGGCAAACATCTGCTTATTTTTTCCAGCAAATTCATCCTTTTGGCTAGTTTCACTCTTTAAATTTTTGTTAATCTCGCCTAATTTTTGATCTTTTTGGCTTAAATCAGCCTTAAGTCGTGCATTTTCTTCAATGACCTTGGTGTCTTCGTCTTCTCCTTCCTTCTTAGATTTTACAAGTAGAAAAATAACTACGCCAATGCCAACAATTAGAAGCGTAAGTAATACATTTGTTGTTGTTATCATTATTTAAGTTAAAAATTAAGAATTTTTTACAGGGGCCTTATCATACTCATGTTGCGGCACATAAAGCCAATAATTTATGAAACAATCTGGATTATAAGAGGAAAAACCCTTTGTACTATCTAATGCCATCTGAAGTCTGCGTTCTTTTGCCATTTCATTAACTTTTGTAATTATCTTAAACCTCTCCTCTTCACTATTACTAAAATCTGGCTCCTCAACTTCAAACATGGAAGTTTGCGCATTATTTTGGAAGTTCCAAGCTTGATATCTTTCATAATGTCCGAATGAATAAGCCCCCATACCAGCAAATAAATCGGCAATTTGAATTAAAGGGAAATCATGAGATTCAGATGGAACAGTCTCATTCAAATCAACTCTTTCAAAGTCAGGATTTTGATCAAATAAATCTGCAGTACAATTATGTTTTTTCGTTTTTAGACAGTCACTTAATGTAGTCCAACACACAGAAGATTGATTGTCAGGATACCATTTCCAACAGACTCCTGAAATTGGCCATCTCTTTGATAGAGTTGAAGATGCTAAATGATAATACATTCTTACTAAGTTTTCTGAATCATCTCTTCCCTGTAATCCATTGTGCCGACTATCCTCTAAATCCCAGGTTATAATATCAATTCTAATCTTATCTGAATTTTGAAACACAAAATCAACCAACTTCTCTGCAGCAAATCTATGCTTCGCATCTCTCAATTTTTGCCACTTAAACTCTATTGTAATACCAGAATTTGAATAAAGATTTGTTAATAAATCAATAATCTCAGAATAATTGGTTGTTTCAATACTAACCAAGGCAAGACTATTATATCGACCATCTACATGAGCTGAATCATCCGAAAATGCGTAATGTGTGCATGACATAAGTTAATCTATATGATTTATTTTATAATCAAACTCAAACCATTTCATCGTTGCCTTTTCCAAGATTGCATTTGTTACAAAGTGTTTGCAGGTTCGTCACAGAATTATCTCCACCTTTTGAAAAAGGTTTTATATGGTCTATATGCAAAATTACTCCAAGATGTGTGGCAGGGCTTTTCCCGCAGTAAACACATTTGTAGTTGTCCCTTTTTAAAACTCTTAATCTAACTTTTTCATTTATGGCTCTGCTACGATTGGAGCTTTTTTCGTTTACTAATTTTATAAATTCTATATCACCTTTTTTATGTTTAATGAAAGCTTCACAAGCCTTAAGCCAACTACCAAACCTTCTCTGATAAGTTGCATGATTATACTTAGAAAGTGGCTTTTTAACTTCACTTACAAAAGGTTGTCTACCAAGGATCCTCCATATTGTTTCTAAATTATCAAACAATTCTTCATTACTAATAGTTCTTTTTAAACCTATTTTGAGTTCAGCCTTCTCTAATGCCTTATTCCACCCTCCAAATCTCCTTATATATGTAGCAAAATGATATTTCCCATTAGCATTGTATTCTTTTTGGGTTATTTTACTTTTTTTTAATAATTTGGCTACTTTTTGTAAATCAGCAATGAGCTCATCATTATCTGCATAAATTGCATTTGTACGTAATTTAAAATCCATAGAAATATATAAAACTATTTACAATTACATTTTTTTGACCCAATAAAGCCTATTAATTCATCTAAAGTTACTCCTAAACCATTCGCAATTTTCATCATTGTTTCAATGGAAGGATTATTTACAGCTCCTGACTCGATTTTTACCAAAGTCGGATAGGGAATATCAGCCTTCTTTGAAAGCTCATCTTGAGTCATCTCTTTTATCTTTCTCCACTTCTTAATTTTCTCTCCAATAGTGACTTTTTGTATGTCCATATAATACTTGTAACAAATGGTTATATCTCTATCATAACAAACCCAATATTTTTTTCAATAGTTCAAGTGGGGGACAATTTGTACCCCACTTCGATCCAACCCGTGACAATTTGTCACGATCTGTATTGAACCACGAACCTCAAGCTAAATAATAGCTTAAACTAAACATTTCTAAAAGCCAACTTTTATCACGAGCATATAGGTATTACAAAACCTTGAACCAAACAAGGCAAGCATCACAAGCACACTTTTCCTTAAAATAAGCCATTTCTGCGCAAACAAAAATTCCACCGTCTTGGTGGACCTCTTGATGGTGGGCGATCGTGGACTTGAACCACGGACCTCGTCGTTATCAGCGACGCGCTCTAACCACCTGAGCTAATCGCCCAAAGAATTGTCAATTTTCTCTGTGCACAAACTTACTGGAAAGTTTTATTACAGTCAATTAATTTTAAATTTAAAATTTTACTAAGCAAGGCGTATGTTAAGCTTCAAATCATCGAGACATTTTTGAATTTGAGGAAAAAGATCAATATCAACACCATTTTCTGAAAAATGAATTAAGAGGTTAGAAATTGAAGCAACAATATATGCATCATCCTCAAATGATGCATCAGGACCTAAGAGGTTTAAAATAAATTTTATTATTTCAATTGAAGCATTCTTTAATTTTATATTTTTTAAATTAACCTCCTGGTAACTACCAAACAAACGAGTAATTTTTAAACAGTTCCCCTTTGAGTCTAAATCCGCTGCCTTAGAAACAGATAATATCTTTAAAGCAGTTTTTAATTCTGTAATTTTTTCAATTACTGCGTCCTCTCCACGACAAGGATCAGACAGATCCAAATTATCCTGAAAGATAGAAATTACATTCTTTTGAGCAACTTGAGGTTCACTAGGGGTAATTCCCAATAAGTCCGCTACAGCTAAAGTTAAATCAAAAAACTCCGGATGCAAGGAATACCCGGTGTTTAAATCTTTTAGTGGATCCGTATTTTTAGTATTGGTAATTATATCTGAATTTGAATCCTGCGAATCAAATTCAGGAGGGCCAAAAGAAAAATGCAGAGGTTCGAAGGAATCTGAGGTTTGATCAGAAAGTAGTGGATCTTCGGACACCACTTCCCTAATGCTCGAATTAATTTGCTGGGCGTTGTTTTTGCTTGTATCAGAAACGTCTTTATTTCTCTCGTCCAAATAAATTTTCATTAATTTTCTTACAGCAAGAAACCAGGTGAAATCAAATGTAAAATAATACTTAATTTCGTTTTTTAAAAGTTGATTATCCACTATACGCATTTGCTGTAATATAAATGCTCTGGTTTTCAAAGTTTCAGGACCGGTTTGCTCAGACTTTCTTAGCCCTTCCATCTTATACATTAAAAAATATTTAAGGTATATTAAAGGGTGTATACCAATATTAACCAATAACTCAAAAGGGAAATTTTTTGGAAAATTCACTTCCGGAAAGTTTTGTATACTGATATCTGTAAGATCAACCTGTGGAACCTTTTCTTTCATTATCAACATTAAATAGCATTATTTAAATAATAACAACGCTTAACATAATGTCAAATTGATTAATGAGTTAATTTGGTGGAGCTGGGGGGAGTCGAACCCCCTACCTCCGCGGTGCAAACGCGGCGCTCTAGCCAAGTGAGCTACAGCCCCAAAAATATTTCACACGACCTATATTGTCAACGAAAGAAATATTACGGAATTAAAGCGCT
>WJKE01000130.1 GCA_014729275.1 Candidatus Peregrinibacteria bacterium
CAACAATGATAAACTTTATATTAAACCGGAGGTATTAACATGAAAACAACTTACCAGCAGGGCGACGTTATTTTAAAAAAAGTATCTAACCTTCCAGCTAATTTAAAGAAAGTAAATACAAACATACTAGCTGAAGGCGAGGCGACAGGACACTTTCACGCAATCTGCGAAAAAGATTCTTTTATTCAAAAGAAAGAAAATGTAGATAAATTTACGTTTTATAAGGGAGACGACGGGCAAACTTACGTCAAAATTGAAAAAGAGCTTGATTTGTTGCATCAAGAGCACGACAAAATTGAAATTCAGCCAAGCATATACAAAATTGAAATAGTTCGTGAATATGATCATTTTGCTGAAGAAGCAAGGCAGGTCGCTGATTAGACATTAAGGAAAAAATGAAATGAAAAAATTAACTTTGGATGAATTTATTTTTTATCTGCAAAAACTTAGAGTTGCTTTTGGAAATGTAAAAATTGAAAAAATCGATATAGAAGACGTTCACCTTAAAAATCTAGGGCATGTCGTTATGGACGACGCGCTGGAAATGTTTGTTTTTGAAGACCATTATTAGTGTTTTATTTTTTTGTTAAAATCAAAGAGTGCTTTAGTATGGTATGCTATAGATATGTACGATCTATGGGAAAAATCATTAAGGCACGGGTTAAAAAAAGGTTTGATAAGTGAAGACGCAGAAGATTATGCATCTTTCGTCGTTGAACAAAAAATCAAATCGCCGAATCGCCGAATTTATATGAAAACAGCTTTTGCTGATTATATGAGGTATCGGTATGGTAGATTGGATAAAAAATACTTTAAAGAGAAGGAAGCTGTTACAAGGCCTCTTGTTGTTCCTGAACCGAAAGCAAAGACATTCGATGTTAAAAACCCTGCAACTAACGTTTTCGCGCTTGCAAAACCAGAAATTAGACCTTATATCATATGTAGGTATTATTTTGACCTCACTAATCACGATATTGGTCTTATATTCAATAAACACTATGCAGTTATATCTAGAGCTATAACTAATGAACTTAGAAGAATTCACGATGTAATAAAAAAGGAGGGATGTTAGTGATTGTGCTTTATAGTTTTCTAAATTTATTTGCAGTATTGGCGGTGGGAATTTTATTCTGGGCACTGCTGCTGATTCCAGGGCTGATGATTAAAGATCGTGGGAGTAAGGCGCAAAAAGCGCTCATTACAATTATCATTATACTGTCTGGAAGCGCGATTATCTCTTGCGCTGAAAAAATTTTTGGTATAAATATATTTCTTAGGTAGCATTCGGGAAACACACCCTAATAATTTGTTCAACTAACAGACTACCACAAAACCTGAATGCTATTTTTTTTTAAAGGGATAAATATATGCTGTCTTCGACAATAATATCAGCAATACAGGAACAATTAAAAAGAGATCCAAAAAAATTATCTTTTAGAATTCCTAGAAAATGGATTGAAAAAGCTCTAAAAGAGTATATGGATTTAGAAGATAAATATTTACAAATATTGAACAAAATTAAGGATAGTGATGAAGATTGAATTCACAGAAAAAGATATGTTTGAGCAATACAGTGCTGGTCTCAGGGACGGAATAGCCCGCTACGCTTATATCGATGAGGAAACCGGCGATGCAGTAGTTGGTGTTGAGAAAAAGCCATTAGCGGGCGCATTAAACGAAGTGATTGAGGCCGAAAATTACTATCTCTATCGAGTCTTCAATTTATCGCCAAAAAGTGAGTAACTTTTTCGCTCCCGTCCAAACCAATTCTAAAACAGAACTGGCTTCAATTTTGTCGGTTTTTCCTAAAAAGTACTCAATAACCATGTAGCCTAGTGGTAGTATTATATACTCGACAACTTTGACAACTAAGTCGATTCCTATACCTTCCATAGCATCTCTCCTAAAAAAGTGACGTTATTAACCTGAAGTATACCACTGCCGGACAACTTCCCCAATGATATACATCAGTCTCCTCTGTTATATTCTCGGCAGGAAACATAGCGTTGTTGACAAGTAATTTATATGTATTAGATTGATCGCCATCATCATATTTTGCATATAACGCACTGTAATAAGGATCATATTCCGCACCATTTTTCAACGCTTTTAACGCTCTAAATTCAATATCATTGAGCTTACCGCGCAATTCACCTCTTAAATGCAAATATAAGGCTAATATATGACCCCGAAAGCTCTGCGGGATACCTCGATCGCCTTCAATACTTAAAAGCTTGGGACTTTTTTCTTCCAACTTTTCTTCAATAGCGTAATATAAATGAGCTACATGAGCGATATTGGTTACACTAAAAGGACCTTCTCCCATAGTCCATCCATGACTTTCGCCGTAATCTATAACTTTCCGCACTCTATCAAGGTCTTTTCGCTGATAAAGCGCATGAGCTAGAGCTATATAGCCATCAATTGAGTTTTCAGATTGACTGTGGTCAGGGTAACAAGCGACAAAATCTCTAGCCCATTTTCCGTCATTTTCAAGATCAAGTCTAAGTAAATCATCAGTGCGTCGTCCATAGGCATCCCAGAGAGCTAAAAAAGTAAGTCGATCGCATCGTTTTTTATCTGTAATTTTTAAAATATCAGCATTTGCATAAAGCTCATTTTTAACCATAATCTCTTCAATAGGCGGTGCGTTTGACGGCTTTTCTTTATGCCATGTACAATTAAACATTCCAAAAGCTACAAACGAAATAAGTAATTTTGATTTCATCGATAAACTCCATTTTTTATAATAATTCAAAATGACAGTAATCGCCCCAATCTCCGCCCCATCTTACTCTAAACCCACGTGCAATTGCAATACCTCTTACGATTCCCCAAAGATGATAAAATTCTTTGATATTTTGCCAATTTATCGGATAAGGTGCGGCATCTACTGCTAACGAAGGCATTTTATTATGTTTAGAGTTTGGCCAATTGAATGAAGATTTGCCATTATAATACGCGAGATTTTGTGCGGTTTTTTCGCGATGTCCGCACAAAATAGAACAGTCATAAACCTTAATTACATTAGTGAAAATTGTGTAAAGGTAAGGGTGAACTGTTATTAAATTGTCAATTGATTTTTGAGAAAAATGGGGCGTTTTACGCCCCGTTTCAAAAACTATTTTTTTTCGAGTAGAGCTGGTACAACTTCGGCTACCAAACTGATTGCGATTGTTTTTGCGAACATGACAGGATCTGCTGCAGCTTCTGATGGAATTTTTTCTGCGCCCGCTACAGCAGGGATTAGTTCAGACGTTACAACTCCGATAATTTCGCTAATGTCATCACCTGGTTGAAAACCATCAGAAAGTTTTTCTTTGATTTTAACAATAACTTTTCCTAAAGCTAGTGCCAATTCATGAGTTTCTTTTTTTACTTCAGTTTCGATTTTGATTGTAGTCATTTTTCTTAACTCCTTTTAATTAATTCTGTTTTAATTTGGATTAAATCCCTATCATGCTGTCTCACCTCGTCTTTTAGAGGGACGAGGCTATTTGTAATATTATCTATTTTAGTATTTATCACACCCATGCACGATTTCATATCGCTAATTGCGTTTCTCCAATTTTCATGATATTCATCGTTTCTGGAAAGATAATTTTTTAATAACATTTTTCCTATAACGCCAGTGGTGGCACCGCCAACTATAAAACCAGCTACGCTTACGCCAACAGATATTATATTTAGCCCTTCCATTTTTCTTACAGCCTAGTTATTGTCATCGATGAACCGCTTGTTCCTAAAGAGGCCGCATTACTATCTATATACATTTGAAACTTCATTGTTTCACCAGCGTTTAACCATGC
>WJKE01000012.1 GCA_014729275.1 Candidatus Peregrinibacteria bacterium
GCAAGGTAAATTCCGGTAATTACGATTAGATGTGCGATTTGGTCTAGAATAAAGGCTAAGTATGGCTTTTTATATTTTTTTAGATAAAGAATTTTTGAGAGGTCGATGCAATAGTGAAAAACGCCTATTATTAAGCTGAATCCTGCAGTTATTACAAGGTTTTGGGGGTAGAGTAAACTTAGAAGTATAAACAGCAGTAAAAATTGAACAAGACTGTGTAATATAAGCCATTTTTGATGTTTAGCTTTTAGTTCAACCAATCTTTTCGTTTGAAAAACAAAATCCCCTAAAATATGGGCAATGACCATGTAAATAAATGCCATTTTACTTATCGTTATCCTTTATTCTATCAACAACAGTCGCACTTATCTGCTCTGCCAGTACTTTGTTTGAGTCCAGTAGATTCTTAAAATCATCTTTGCTTAAAATAAAGACCTCTAGGTCGGTTAAAGCTTTTACTGAAGCGTTTCTTGGCACATCTGAAACCAGAGCCATTTCTCCAAAAAACCCTCCTTCATTGATTTCAGCTACTTTTTCTTCCTCTGTATCCGCACTTTCCGGATGGAATACCTTTACACTGCCTTTTTTTACTATATAAAGGGCATCGCCCTCATCCCCTTCATTAAAAATCGTGTAATCTGCGGGGTAGTACATTAAAACTATTCGCTGGATAATTTCACGATGCAAATCCTCCTCCAGCCCTGAAAAAAGAGGAATTTTTTTCAAAATTGGTAATAATACCTCAATATCTGCGTTGTTACTAATCATTGGAATTTGGTTAATTTATAATATTATATCATTTTTTGACAATTTTTACACCTTTTTTTGCTTATTGAAGGCATTTTTAATGGATTTTAACTGTTGACATTTCTTTTTAAATGTTTTATAATGTTATGTTAGGATCAAAATAATGGGGAAATTATAGCTAATTGGCCTAACACCAAAAAATGATTACCCTATCCCAAAATAAAAAAATTCTAATTACAGCGATTTCAATATTCGTAGTGTCGTTCATTTTCTTCCTGCTGTTTTTCGAAAATGCCGAGCTGAATAAGGCTTCTTTGCATACCAGCACCCTAAAATTGACCACTTCGCATACTCCAAGCAAAACGGTTGATGACCCGCAAAATATCTACACTGAATATATCAATGATGACAGGCCATGGTTTTCCACATCGGTTGAAGGGGAATTTGTTTATTTGAGTGATGAATTTTGTGAGCTTATGGATAAAGAATGCAGTGAGCTTGAGGGGAAGTTACTGTATCATTATATAAATACCAAGGATTTACCCGAGCTTGTGTCTGAAAATTCGAGGCTATTTCAGGAAAAGGAAAAAGTTGAAGCTATGGGGCCGTTTAGGCTAATGAAGGATGGAACTGAATTGATTATGCTTTTTGATGCAATTCCTCTTTCAGATGAGGAGGATAAACTTACTGAAATACTATTTTCAGTTAAAGACTTAACTGAACAAGTAGAAGATATGCGTGATACGAAGCGAAACTGGATGAAGAGCCTTGAGCTTGAGGGCTCTGAGAAAAGCGAAGATGACAAAGATACTGAAAATAGTGAAATTCCAACTGATGATCAGGACCTAAGATTAATGGTAAAAGGCTCGTAAATCCTTATAAATTTGCCTGAGATAAGTTTTTCAAGTAGAATTTTTGTTGTATGGAAATTTAAATAGAAAAAATGAAAAACTATAATGCTCTTCAGGTTGAAAAGAAATGGAAAAAGGAATGGAAGGAATCAGGGCTATATGAAATTGATTTAAAGGAAAAAAAGAGAAAGAAATTTTATAATCTGATTATGTTCCCCTATCCTTCGGGAGATAAGCTGCATATTGGGCATTGGTATAATTATGCTCCGGCTGACAGTTATGCGCGATATATGAGAATGCAGGGCTACAACGTATTTGAACCTATGGGGTTTGATAGTTTTGGTTTGCCGGCTGAGAATTACGCAATTAAAACAGGCATCCATCCAAAAGAATCTACAGAAAAAAATATTGAGTATATGCGCAAGCAATTAAGTGAAATTGGCGCAATGTATGACTGGAATAAGGAGGTAGTAACTTCTTCCCCTGAATATTATAAATGGACTCAATGGGTGTTTTTGCAATTATATAAGAACGGGCTTGCGTATAAGAAAAATTCACCTGTGAATTGGTGTCCGGATTGTAAGACGGTTTTGGCTAATGAGCAGGTTCAAAACGGTTCCTGTGATAGATGTGGAAATGATGTGGCTAAAAAGGATTTAAGCCAATGGTTTTTTAAGATAACTGATTATGCGGATAAGCTTCTTGATTATTCCGGGCTTGATTGGCCTGAAAAGACTATAGCGATGCAGGAAAACTGGATTGGAAAAAGTTACGGCTGCAATATTGATTTTAGGCTTGAAGATGGAGAGGATATTTTGACGACTTACACAACGCGAGCAGATACTATATATAGTGTCACATTTTTGTGTATCGCTCCTGAGCATCCACTTGTGGATGAACTTACAAAGGGCACGAAATATGAAGCTGAGGTTAAAAAGGTTCGCAGCGAGATTGATAAACAGACCTTGATAGAAAGAACTTCTGAGGGTGGAGCCAATAAGTTGGGATGTTTTTTGGGCAAATATGCTATTAATCCAATGAATGGCGAAAAGGTTCCTGTGTATATGGCAAATTTTGTTTTGATGTATGGGACCGGGGTTGTAATGGCAGATGCTCATGATCAGCGTGATTTTGAGTTTGCCAGAAAGTATGACATTCCTTTGAAGTTTGTGATTTCTGAGGATGGAAACCCGATTGATCCTGCGGATTTTGAGGGTGCTTTTGTGAATGATGGAATTTTGTTTGATTCCGGTGATTTTAGTGGAATGCATAATCGTGAAGCTCTTCCTAAAATGATGGATGCGATTGAAGGGCAGGGTTTTGGTGAAAAAACAGTGAATTTTAAGTTGCGGGATTGGCTTGTTAGTAGGCAGAGATATTGGGGAGCTCCAATTCCAATGGTTAATTGTAAAAAATGCGGGGAGGTTCCTGTTCCCGAAGAAGATTTACCAGTAACTCTACCTGATGACGCGGACTTTACCCTTTCGGATGATGGAAAATCGCCTTTGGAGAGGAGTGAGGGATTTATGAAATGTGCGTGTCCTGAATGTGGAGGCGAGGCTTTGCGAGAACCTGATACAATGGATACTTTTGTTTGCTCAAGTTGGTATTTTTTGAGATATCCTTCAAGTACACTTGAGGATAAGCCGTTCGATAAAAAGCTAACTAATAAATGGCTGCCTGTGGATATGTATATTGGTGGGCCGGAGCATGCTTGTATGCACTTACTGTATGCGCGTTTTATTAATATGGTTCTGCATGATCTTGGATTTATTAACTTTAAGGAGCCGTTTAAAAGGTTGGTGCATCAGGGAATGGTGACTAAGGATGGCGCTAAGATGAGTAAATCTAAAGGGAATGTGGTGAGCCCGGATGAATTTGTGAATAAATATGGAAGTGATGTTTTTAGGATGTATCTAATGTTTATGGGGCCGTTTACCGAGGGTGGAGATTGGAATGACAAAGGTATTACGGGTATTGCGCGTTTTGTTGAAAGGTTTTGGAAGATGATTAATACAGATTATGATGCGGTTGAAAGCATGAATGATTTGAAGCGAAATCTACATAAGCTTATAAAAAAAGTAACTGAGGATATTGAGGTTTTTCATTTTAATACTGCGATTGCGGCCATGATGGAGTTTACGAATTTTGCTCTTAAAAATGGTGTTGATGGTGCTTCAAAGAAAATTTTGGTTCAATTGATTGCGCCGCTTGCTCCGCATCTTGCTGAGGAGTGCTGGGAGGTTTTAGAGCACGGAAAAAGCGTGGTTGATAGTGTTTGGCCGAGGTTTGATAAAAAGTTAGCTCAGGATACAACTATAAAGATTGGAGTTCAGGTGAATGGAAAGGTTAGGGGCGAGATTAAAATAATGAAGGATGCCTCGGAAGCTGAAGCATTGGAGGCTGCCCGAAAACTTAGTAAGGTGCAAAAATATCTGGCTGAAGGTGAAGTTGTGAAAGAAATTTATGTTCCTGGAAAGATTGTGGGATTTGTGGTGAAGAGCTAAGTTGTGATTGGGCCTATTTATTGAGAATTCTGTAGACCATGTTTTCGTCGAGTTCTTTAATTTGTTCACCGTTTTTGAGTTTTTCGCATCTTTGAAGCATAATTTTTGAAGGTGCGTCGTTTGGATTTGCCTGGAAGAATTTTATGGCTGTTTCGAAATCTTTGTTTCTATATGAAGTTAATGCCTGGTTGTAGTTTTCTATGCGAACTTTTATTTGATCGTTATATTCCGATTTTAGGCATATAAGTTCGTATAGTTTTACCGGCTCGTTTTTGCCCGGTAGGTAAACCGTATCCAATTCCCTCATAATTATTTCGTTTAGAGATTCCGGTTTTTCGTGGTTTTCGAATCCTGCGACAATTACTGATGTATCGTATGTTTTGTTTGCTGAACTTTCCAGTCTTGAAGCTGTGTTTACTGTATCCCCCATTGCAGTGTAGTCGAAGCGGTTGGCTGATCCAAAATTTCCCACAATAGCTTCTCCTGTATTTATACCTATTCTAATATCGAAAGCTGGATTGCCTTGTGTCTGCCATTTTTGTTTAAGGTCGTTTAATGCTTTTTGCATTTCCAAGGCAGCCATATATGCGTATAGGGTGTGCTTATCCGAACTTAATGGCGCGTTCCAAAATCCCATAATCGCATCTCCTTCATACTTATCAACAGTACCTCCATATTTTTGAATGATGTCCTCCATCACAGTAAAATATTCATTAATCTGGCTCACCCATGAAGAGATTTCAACCTGTTCGGAAATGCTTGTTGAGCCCTTTATATCTGAAAAGAACACAGTGACAACTTTCTTCTCCCCTCCAAGCTTAATACTATCGGGATTCTTACTGATTTCCTCAACAAGTTCTTTGCTTACATAATGCCCAAATGCGGCTTTAATTTCGCGTTTATGCCTGTTGGTGATGAAATACTGATATATCCACGAAGCAAGATAAGTAAGCGTGATTGCAAGGAATGGGTAGAACATGTTTAAAATAAGGCCCCTTTTGAAAAAGAAGTGACCTGCCTGCCAGTACCCAGCAAAAGCAAGCAAGAAAAGTATTACAGAAAGCCAAATCCCCAAATAATTAAAGGCAATGGCGAGCACAGCCGATACTCCTGCAATAGTCAGTGTCCAGCTAAACGCGCTCTGCTCCTCAAGAAACTTGCCGGAAAGGATTGTTTGAATGGCGTTGGCGTGGATTTCGACCAGAGGCATATTACTCGTATTCGATTTGGGGGTAAGCCCTTTGTCTTGTATTTCTTTAAAAGAAGTGATGCCGATTAAAGCAATTTTGTCTTCAAACATATTAAGATCAACCGATCCATTAAGGACTTTCAAATATGAAACCATTGGAAATGTAAAAGGATCTCCAAAATAATTAATTAATATCTCTCCATTATTAGTTGGCAAATCTAATTCCTTGTCTAAATAAATTTCTGCTATTTTCAACGCAAAACTTTTGTAATTTTCTTCTGAAGGTTCAATATTAATACTACTAGGATATTTTCTATATATTCCGTCATCATCAGGGGATAAGTTTATTGCACCCAGCACTGCACCTTCTCTAAACTTTTCAAATGGTAATAATGGCGTTTTGACTCCATCTCCAGAAGTGTAGACAACCATGGGTACCACAATATTTCCATATTTTTTGAATAACTCTGCAAGCTCAATATCCTCATGAATATTCGACTGATTAGAATATTTTTCAATAAAATTATTTAAAATTCTTTGTTTTTCATTTTCTGAAGAATCATCAATTATAGACTTGATTGCTTGAAATTTCTCAATATTTACCGAAGTTGTGGGATTAGTAAGCAGTAGATCAAAGCCAATGATTTTAGCACCAGCCTCTTCTAATTTTTCTAAAACTCTGGTGTAGTTTTCTCTACTCCAGCTTGTAACCTTTCCAAGACCAATCGGTCTAGGGATCACACTGTAATCATCAATTGCTACAATAATGATATCTTCCGATACCTCCTCAAGAGTATAAAGATTGTCCGTAATCTTATAGTTCCAGTTTTGAATTAAATCGCCTCCAATTATTGAGGTTATAAAGCAGATAAAAGTTATTGCTAAACTAATTAGAATTCCGCCAAAAATTTTATTCTTAATTATGTAATTCATTAATAAGGATACATTTAGAGTTATCCTTATATTTTACCACAAAAATTAAGATTTATTAAGTTTAATAAGCTCATTTAAGAGCTTTAAAACTGCACATCTACTGGAATCCTGAAGCTGGTTTAGCATATTTCGTCCTTTTTGAGAACAAATTACTGCCACAAAAACTAATAACATTTCCGGATATGAAATGTTGGGGGGATTTTCTATCGAATGCATATCACAGCATCCTTCCTGGCTTGCATGCTCCTCCGCTGTGTTTACATACTCTTCTTCAATTGAGGAGTCTTGAGTGGCTTCTTCCCTATCAACTAACTTAAGGTCTGATTTTTTTAGATCAATTATTCCTCTAGACTCAATCTGTTTTTTTTGTTCTTCCAGGGTAGGTGTATCAATCACTCCCAGAAGCACACCATTATAATAAACTTCCAAATCACCGGTTCCACTAATGACGGATATATAAACGGTATCATTGATTGTTGCTGGATCAGTAATTGCAGTTATGTTTCCGTTGGGCCTCAACTCGTATTCTCTACCCATATTTATTTCACCTGCCGGGAAACCCGCTTCATCTAGATTACAATCTTCCTGAGTGCATTCTGTTGATATGAGGATTCTACTGTCAAAATCAGGCGTGGTTACACCCTGAGTACTAAATTCAGCATCACCTTTTACTATAACAATAAATTTTATCTCATTAAGATTTAGCTGATCAGGAAGTGTGAACGGGCATATTCCCGTCATTTCATATAGTTGGCCAAGTGCATCACCGCTAACATTTAGTAGAGTGCAAATACCTTCATTTATCGCTCTTTCTTTGGCAGATTCAAATTCTTCCAAAGCTGTATCAATAGAATCAGTTATTAAAACCGTTTCAATCTTCATATCGGAATCTTCAATATTGCTTTCTAAATCGGACATTTTATATCTTAGGAGTTAAGCGCCATTTTAGGCAAAAGGGACCATGGAGTCAAGAGATTTTCTTGACAAAGTGGGGTGGGGGTATATATTATAGTTGACTAATAATTTTTTATGGGCAACGAAAGAACCAAAAATTGGTTGGAAACCGGAAGATCTTTTAATGAGGGAATTTCTTTAAACTCATTAAGATCTAACGCTAGAGTTGTTGCTTTAATGGCTTTCATCTCGGCAATGGCAGCATGTACCGAGTCTGATATGAATTCTTTTGCGGAAAATGAAGCGAGTGAAACTGTTAGTCAATCGCTGGTATTTAAGAATTGTGTTTTTCATTCTGAGGGAGTAATTGCTCATTTTGAGCCAATTGGTCGTCCTTTGGATGTAATTGTTTCTGCGGATGGCAAGAATATGGGAAAATGCCAGATAGATACTGATGGCACTTTCAACCTTGGTTTTGATACTTCGGATGTGGAAACTGTTATTCTCAAAACTGAAGATGGTCAAATGGTATATTTGCAAAATAAGCCTACGAGTTTTGATTTGTTAGATAGGGATCCAGTGAGTGAGTAGTGATTTGGGAATTTGATTTGTGAACAGCCAAATTTTGATTGGCTGTTTTTATTTTGGCAGTTTTTGTGATGGTTTTGTGATGTGAGAGGTGAGGTGCCGGGAATTTCCCGACACCTCGCCCTCTCAACGTGGAGGTCATGGCGTGATGGTTGGATTCGGAACCACGTATTCGTCGACCATTGTGGTATTTCCGCATTGGTCGACGCCCCAGAGCTGGACAGTTTCGATGGATTCGTCTTTCATTAGACAGTCATATATATCGAGCAGATTGATGACTGCCTCATCATACAGGTATTTGATTGGAAACCAGTCCGGTCCGGAGATGAAC
>WJKE01000131.1 GCA_014729275.1 Candidatus Peregrinibacteria bacterium
AAAGTACATTTTGGAAATGGAAGAAAAGATTTGATGAACTAGGGGTGATTGGCCTCGAAAATCGATCTAAACGTCCAAAAAGAATCAGGAAACCGGAAACACCCCCAAATATCATTGAACAAATACAGAAATTACGAAGGTTATACCCCGGATACGGCAAGGAGAAGATAAATATTCTGCTTGATGGGAATATTTCATCAAGTACTATCGGACGCATCATCAAACGCTACAATATGTTCTACAGGGCCAAAAAGAAGCCCAGGGGTATGGATGGCGCTGGGGGCAGAAACAACGCATCAAAAACCTGAAAGAACGTGGAAAGCCGGGCGAACACGTTCAAATGGATACAATCGTTCTGTATCGCAATTCAAACACTTACTATATCAAAACAGCAATCGATACAGTCACAAAGATTGCTTTTGCCTATACCTATGGCAGAAATACATCATGGGCGAGTGTAGATTTTCTTCAAAAACTTCAACATATCTTTCCCTACGATATCAAGAATATACATACGGACAACGGTTCAGAATTTCATGGGAAATTCCATGAGGAACTCGAAAAACAATCAATCAAACACTATTTCTCGTATCCCCATTGCCCCAAGCAGCACGGCTGTGTGGAGCGATTTGACGGAACAGTCCGGCGAGAATTCCTTGAGGAGGGCAATTTGTTTTACAACATTGAAACTCTCAAAAAACTCATTAATTGGCTTATTGAATACAATTTTCATAGACCACACGCATCTCTTAATTACAAAAATCCACTGGCTTTTTATGCTGAGAATTTTGTATCATCTAAACAACAAAATTCTTCTACCGAACCCTCCACGATGTATTGGACTTGTACAAGGGCTTGACAGGTCGGGAATAAAATACTTAAATAAGGTCTAAAATTTAAACATTTGTTATGGAAACAACCGAACATAAATCATTTACTGATAGCGAAATCTACAAAAATCCACGTCAGGCTTATGATGAGGTAATTGCGGGGTTAAATTTAAGCGAAGATTTGGTTCAATATTTTGAAGAGCTTATTACTGCGGAAAATCCGAAGGATGACAAATATCAACAAATTTTTGAGCCTTTACTTCAGAATTTGCTCGATGAAGGAAGAAATAAAGAGGCTGGGCTCGTTTTTAATATTCATAGAACGTTAACTCAGTTCAGAGGGTACGGGGCGAGTGACAATGCGAGCAGTGTTGATGTGCCCGCTTGTTTTGGCGAGGATCAGGAAATCCCTGAAAAGGGCCTTATAGTTGTGGATTTTTTCGCGACCAGAAATTTTCCGGAAATTGTGAAAATTTGTGAAAATAGGGGAATAGATTTGAGTCGACTTAGGATGTGTGTGCCAAAAGGAGTTTTGGCAGCTCAATTGATGCTGATGAACGACGATAAGCGAGTGGAGGTGGAGACTGCTTTTTCAAAATTGAGTGAAGATCAGTTTATATTTGAAGATGTAGCTCACAACGCTGATTTAAAGGTAGACGGCGAGGTTGCTATTTGGTTTTCTCCGCGAACAATGCCGATTACTCCGGGCTTGATGGCAGAAACTGAAGAAGCAACTGCACAGAATTATTGTAGTTGGTTTAACGAAAAGGTTTCGAATGTAATAAGCGGCGGGCGTATATTTGCGAATCTTGCATATAGTGAGGATTTTACGCCTTTGTCGGTTGAAGTGGCGTCATCAAGAAGAACTTTAACTAAATTAACGGGAATTTCTCGTGGAATTGCTGAAAAAATCGCAAAACTTTTGGTGGAAGATTTGAATTTTAAAATGATTGGGAAAGAGGAATTTAATCCGCTTTCAGTTGATCCGCAAATTGATCATGCTAAGTTGGCAACGGAGTTGCATTTGATTAGGGCTGCTTAATAGAATTAAGTTGACTAGGGGTATTACTATTTGGTAATATGTATATGTAATACTAATATTTTATTATGAAAGTTTTGCAGAATTCAAAAAATACGAGGATATCAGCGATATTGCCCAAGTTTTTGGTTTTGGAGATGAAGAAAATTTCTGAAGAGGAAAATGTAACCCAAAGCAGTATAATCAAGAAGGCACTTACAGAATGGCTTAAAAAGAAGCTTGATAGGGATACTAAGGCTTTGGCGGCTTTAGATTTTGACGATCTACCCTCTGAGGATGAATGGGATATTATTCAATCGCCGATTTAATTTTAATATATATGAAAATTGAGCAGGGGGAGATATATCTAGCTAATTTGAATCCTGTGAAAGGTCATGAACAGGCCGGATATCGTCCAGTTTTGGTTTTGCAGAATAATATTTTGAATAAGAATTTAAGTACTGTGATAATTGCGCCAATTACTTCTAATTTAAAGGCTAAGGGGAGATTTACAACTTATTTTTTGAATAAGAAAGTTTCTGCACTGGATAAAGATTCTGTTGTGCTTCTTTTTCAATTGAGAACGATTGATAAATCAAGGCTTGAAAAGAAGATTAAAAAACTTAAGGAAACGGAATTTTTGGGCATTAAGGAACAAATGAAGTTTGTGTTTTAGAAATAGGGTTGCGCAGAAAAATTCGGGCCCGGGCCGGATTTTTTTGTTTCTTTAAATATCTGTAAAGAAGCAAAATCTTAGCACTTGCTTGGTTTTGGCTTCAACTTCTTGCTGCATTTCTTTTAGGAATTCGATAATGTGAGCTTTTTCGTGTTCTTGTAAGCAGGGAATTTCAATTATGCGGCGATACTCGATGAATTCGATTCCTGCTTCAATTAAATCGCATGCAATGTTTTCCATAATAAAAACTACATAGTCGTCATTTGGAAATTTTATTTCGCATCCGGTCCAAATATCATTGTTTGGTAGTTCTGGTGTGTATATTTCAGGCATGGTGTTTGTTAGAAGGGGATATTTTATATTTTTTTTGTTTTTAGTCAAATGTTGTTCTGCTTGATTTTGGCTGGATTTCGTGATTTATTATTTTCTTAAATATTAATCCTTGTTTATGGAAAATTATAGAGATCGATCTGAAATTGACTTGCCTGAGGATCTTGAAGCTAATGCAAAGATGCTCGAGGATGCTTTGTTGCATGAGGGGTATGAAAGAATTAATAGAGCTCCCGGAATTTCTGCCTTTATGAAGGAGATGGGGCCTCGTCCGGATTTTGAAATTTATTGGCCAACATCTACAGAATTTAATGAGAGTAGGATTACGAAAGCTGCTGTTTTGCCTAGAGTAAACAGATGCGGACTAGGGAATGAGGAGTTTGAACTATTGTGTGCAAATTTACGAGATATGGGAGTTTGTTTTAATGTGGTTTCGGTTTCGTAAGAGGTATTTTATTTTGAAAATGAAATATCTAATTTTAGGTTAAGAGCTTCAGCAATTTTTTCGATTTGCGTTCAATTGGGTTCGCTAAAATTTTGTGCGTTCAATTGGGAAAACCTAAAAAAGCTTGGAATTTTTTTCGTTCGCGGGCTCACTCAAACAAATTTCAGAGTTTTTTTTCCTACGCCTTCGGGCATGCTAAAATCGCCTGCCTCTACTGCTCCGGATCGGTTTTCTCGCAATTAACCTGGTACGATACTGTATAAAGTGAACCCCCGAAGAGTTCGAAGACATGATAATTAAATAATTCTGATTTTCAAAGAGCAAATAATTTTTCATGTTTGTTTTTCAGAAATGAATTGTAAAAGTTCATTCCAGTTGGTGACCATTTTGC
>WJKE01000132.1 GCA_014729275.1 Candidatus Peregrinibacteria bacterium
CTCCCTTTCCCTCAGACTCATAATCCATGCGATTAAAAGAAAGCGAATAATCAGTCCGCAACACCCCCCTATTAAAAGCGATTATACCGCCTCCCATATTTCTAATCACTACGCTTTCCTCAGTATCCGTCTCAGAATTTCGCAAAAAATACGGCTCTACAATACTCACCTCCTTAATTTTCTTGCTGGATTTATAAAAAATCTCAATTAAATTGCTCTCTCTATTAAATTGAACAATATAATTTTCTCCCCCTAACTTTAATAAATAGTTCTCCGAAGCAACATCATTAAACATCTTATTAATGTTAAACATTGAAGCCACCGGACCATCAATCTGCGCTCCAAATTCACCATCCTCAAAACTCTGATTTCTTGCATCTAAAATTTTTCTATCTGATAAATGCCTTATGCTCAAATTGCCATCTTCAACTTTAATTGCTAATTCAAACCTATCAACCTGCTTATCCGTAACAGGAAAATTAGATGCAAAAGAATGCCCAACAATAACTTCCTTCCCTTCCTCCAAAACCATCTGATTTGATCTCATAGTTTTTAGAACGTACTCACCATTAACGTTCAAAACCTCCAGCATCACATAATTTGGATTATTCCTATCCACTATTTTAAACGACTCCCCCGCTTTAAAATTTTCAAACACCTTATCCACACCCGGAATTAACTCATAATCAGTCTCCCGATTACCCACTACCTTCCCCTCACTCTCAACTCCAACAAAATTATCATGTTCAATTCCAAAATATTCAAATTTGTCCAATGCTTGCTCAGAAAAAGAAACCTGTGGATTATTAATCGCAACATAGTGCACCAATTTTGGCCAGTCCTGAATAGGGGTTATCATTAAAACTTCATGAATATTCCCCAAAATAGATGGATTTAGCTCCGAAGCTTTCAATAATGTAGACAGAGCCTCCAAGCTTCTTGCAACAACTTCCCTATAATTTGCATATTCCTGAATATAAAATTCATACAATTTGTCATGCTGATCAGAAGAAATTCCACCTTCCTCAGCCAAATTATCAATTCTAGCCATGGTTCCATAAAGTTCACCTTCATAATTATTCGCCAAAGTTACAAAAATTTCCCCAATATCAGTGTATTTATTAGATTCCAAAGAAAATGCCAAAATTTCATCCTGAACATATGATAATTGAGATTCAAATCGATACCTAAGCCCCTTCTCATAATTGCCATCCGCAATCGCCTCAATACTATCTAATGCAAAATTTATAGTTTGAGCCCTGTGTTCAAAAAACTTGTTCATAACATGTATCTCCTCATGCTCAACAGCTTCAATAACCCATTCATCATTTAAATTTTCATCTTTAATAAAAATTAAAGGCTTCTTATCCCAAGTATCAACGGCAATTCCACCACTGTAGCCAAATATCCTTTCATAATCAGAGGCATCAATTAAATAAATCAAGCTTGCCTCCATAAATTTGCCATTCAAAATTTTGAATCTCTTTTCAAGTTTAGATCCATTTTGTTCCTTATCAAAATAATCATTCAAAAACTCTTCATGTTTTTTATAATCATCACCAAGCGATCTCCTAAACTTCAAAGCATTCCTGTAATCAATAATCCTCTCCAACACTAAGCCTTTCTGTCCCTCTGTTAAATTGGCTAACCTTTCTCCATTTTCATCAACAGGATTTAACAAATTATCATAAACAGCAGCTGCAAATAATGTGTCGGTCATCCCCTCTTCATAATAACTTTCAATATCTTGACCCCTAAGAGTTTTAAAACGCTTCACAAGCTTTGCCATTTCAAACCTTTTGGCAAAATCCTGATTTTCCTTCAAAGCAAGTAGAGCCTCCGCAGACTCAGCACTTTCTATGTCCCATTGCCTCTCCTCATACTCCTCAAGAACCGATGGCTCCAAATCCATTTTTTTTGTTTCTTCAACCCTGGTCTCCATTTTGGTTTCGGGAGTCTTATTTCGCTTCCTAAAAGGTTCCTCAATTTTCCCTTCAGCCATTAATCTACGGGTATTTTCAACTTCTTCAGCAAGTCGGTATTTTGGTATGACAGTAACCTCCCCCCCAATGTCAGACTCATTCTCCGAAGTCATAACCTCATCAAAGGCATCATCAATAGAACTTTCTAAATCGTAACTAACTGCCGCTCCTGGAATTGCAGTAACATCTTCCCCACCAACCGTAGGAATAACTGTATCCTCAAGAGCAAAACTATTATCTTCAATTTTCAATTTATTTGCAGCTCCAGGAACCACAGTTTCCTCCTCAAGTACAGACGATGGTGTAACCGGAGTAATCACATCCAAACTATCTGCAGATTTCCTTGTTACATCAGCATTAATAGCTCTCATCTGCTCAGTAGTTTTTGCCTTCAAAACTTTTTCAGAAATTTCACCTTTACTCTCTTCAAGATCTTTCTTAATCGCCTCTTTCTTCGCCTTAAAAAGCTTATTAAATCTTCTATTCATATTCCTAACTAACTTCTTTGCTTTATCTTTCCTTTCTGCATTATCAACTTTTTTATCAGAAATCTTCGCCCTAGAAATAGATTTCAAAATAGAATCCATATTTTGCTGCATACCCAAAATGGATTCATACAAAACTTCAAACTTCTTCATTGTGGAATCAATCTCGACTTCATTTCTGGATAAATATTCATCCTTAGGCATATTCAAGGCAAGCAACTCATACTCATCCTTAGTTAAATACTCTTCAAAAACTTCGTCCTCCATTTTTGATTCCATGTAAGAACGAATATTATCCCTAAAAGTTTTTAAATCTATTTTTCCAAGAATATAAGCATTTGTAAGTTTATCACGAGCCTCAAGCATCAACGACTTCAAGTTTCGACGTGCAATTCCCATAACACCTACCAATTCGGATATCCGATCAATTTTATCCTGCTTATTAGGTTCAAAATCTAAAGAAAAATCTCGCTCACTCACAGATAAATTTCTTGCTCCCTTGCGTTCCTCCTGCTTTTTATCACACTGTATAAATAAAGATCCATCTTCATTCAAAGTTAATTCTACCTGTGCCTCCAACTTCTTAAAAAATGTATTACGAATACTTACATGTGTATCTGAATCTTTCGATTTATCGTAACCAATTACTAAATTAGGTTTATCTGGAGAAAGTATAACGCCATTCTGTTTCAAGTCAGATCCTTCTTCCTCATATGGAAAGGTAACCAACACGCGCCCATTACTCAATTTCGAAACCTGAGCAAAAGCGGTTTCCTTAAATTTCAAATCCGTAAGCCCTTCCCTAAGTTCATACTTATATTTCTTACGCGGGAACAAAGATTGATCATGTGTAGTTACTTCCGCGTCATACTTCCTGGTCTCACCAGTCTCGATATCAGTAATTTTGGTATCTTCCGGCTGCAACCTCTTTCTTGATTCCTCAGCCTTTTTTAGATTTTTCTCCCTTTGAGCTATTCGTTTTTCCTTTTCAACCCTAACCGAATATTCACCTCTTTCTAAAGTAATCATTTGACCAAAATTCGAGCTAACAGCTTCATAACGAACACGTAAATCGCCACCTTCATTTGTAAGAATAACTGTATCATCATGCAAAACAGTTTCATCATCAAAATCAGATTTACTTAAAGAAACTGACTCCCCATCCCCTATAGATTTTACCCCCTTATCACCAAGATCAATTTCAATTTTATCCTTATACTGACTAATACCAACAAGGCTTTGCCCTTCATCACCATATAAAGTTAAGTAACGCTTTGCTTCAAGAATTCGATATAAATAATCAACTCTTGGCATGATTATTTCACCATAATCCCCCTCCCTAAATTGCTGCTTCTTAATTGCTTCAACTGAAGCAAGCGAAGTCCTCTCATGCGCAACATCAATTGGAATATCCTTCACCATTTCCAAATATTCTTCTGCTGAAATATCTTCTTTAGCCAATTTTGTAGGCTCCAACTCATCCTCAGGAACAAAAGCTGTTTTGGCAAAAGGCAACTCGACATCAATTGGAACCAAAGCATCAAAACTATCTTTTAATAATTTTTTAACTAACTTTGCACTAGCCCCCTCTACCTTAGTTTTCTCATCATCCCTAGTTCCTTCTTCAACCTTTGGTTTAACAAC
>WJKE01000133.1 GCA_014729275.1 Candidatus Peregrinibacteria bacterium
TCCATTTTTAATTGAAACTTCAAGATAATGACCAGGAGGTATATCTGATCGTCCTTTTTCAATATACCAGGTTCTTGGAAGAGGCTTTGTTTCATGAAAGTTGATAAGATGTTCAAAGAGAATAAGAATCTCTTGTAATTCTTTCTGATCAAATTCAGGTTTTTCTGTGAGGATCCTTTCTTCAAGATAGTTTGTATCTTTCCATTTTTTTGCATGAAAAGAAAGGACGGTTTTAGCAAATTTAAGAAACAAAGGCGTATTGTGATAATAGCCTCCTGGTTCGGGTATGGCTTTAATCCAATAATGAAAGCTTATTTCTACTGGTTGTTTGTATTTTAAAAGCGCGGTCATTATTTTTTGTTATTTCAGCTAACGTTTCAGTGTATGCGATGTTTTTGCGACCAACGGGAGCAAAAATATGGGAGAAGGGCGAGCCGAGCCCCGAACCTCATACGCTGTGTTATACGCCCCGACGACCGAAGGGAGGAGAGCGCAGCGGGGCGCGACTGAAAGGAGCGAGTTCAAAAAATATTTTTCTATAAAATTTATTTTGATAGGCTTTTATTCTTATTCATAAATTTGTTTTTTTGTTTTGGATTTTGGGCAGAGGGGAATTAAAGGGGTGAATGCCCAAAATCCAAAATTCCTATCTCTGCTCTAACAGACGCTTAACAGTCTTTGACCATTCAGAAAGAGGTTTATCTGTTAAAAGAGCAACTGCTTCTTGAGATGAATACTTTTCTTTTTTTGTCAGTTCTGTTAGTGCCCCAACTGCTTCTTCAATTGTTGCTTTATATTCTTGTACCAACATCCTTTGGGCTGTGTCTTGATATAAAGCGTCTTCTTTTTTTGACTCAACATCTCTAGGGTAGGATAGATAATCGTAAGGGTTGTCTTGTTGGAAGAATTTCCGTTTTAGACTACTTTTACGCAACATGATACCTTCTGATAAATATGCAGTAATTTCATCCTTTGCTAGTTCTAATGCAGCTGCTCTTCTTGAACGAAAGTAATCTTCAAGCAATGCTCTTTTAATCTCGGGGTCTTGTTCTGTTTCGTATTGCCAATACAGGTTTCTATTCCCATCACTACCAAGTTGACCTTCAAAAACTGCTTTAAATAATCTATTCTTTTGGTGCTCATGCTCATGTTGGCGTGTTCTTTTTGCTGCTGGATCAAGTTCTTGCCACCTTATCCATCTATTAGTATTTATCACAACATAATTAATTGGTTCTTCGCCTACAGTCTGAGAAGCGAAGCCACAATATTCAAACTGGATTACTGGATTATCCGATTTTTCATATAATCTTCCGCAATTAAAGGGATTTACCTCAATTTCTATACTCATCGGACCAACAGAAACACGAACATCATCGCTTTTTGCTAAATTTACACCTGTCAACTCTTCAATTAAAGCGATGTTGTCTGGCTGTTTTTGCCTCGCTTCCAGGACTCTCTGACGCATTTCGTAATATCCGTCAATCAACTGCTCTGCTATTTGCTTCTGCTCTTCGGTAAAGCCATAATTTGAACCAAACTGGTTCACCCATTCAACCAGTTGATTTTTCGGAGCGTCATGGTTAAATTCTATACTCCTTTCAATAAAGCGCCTACATTGACCCCATGCTTTTCTTTGAGCCGCCAATTTTTGTTTGAATATATCAAGAGCCTCTCGTCTATTTTCTTTTGGCAAGCTTCTTAGATTAGCTAGTTCCTCCTGTGGCGAAAAAATATCTCCAATTGGTGGATTTTCTTTAAGATGAGTACGGAAATCAAAAGATAAAAGTTTATCAAATTCTTCTTGATCTAGTTTCCCAAAGTATTCTTTAACCTGTAGTGTCCGATGTCTAATCTCAGAAGACAATTTCTCTCTTACTCCAGAAACTATTTCTTTTACTGGTTTTTTCGCAGACTTTGGTTCCTCTATTGGCTTAGGGGTATTTTGTACTTCTGTTGGTGTTGGTGTTTCAAGTCCCATAATTATGTTTGGCTAAAAATTAAGGTCCGAGGGTTAAAACCCTCGGTATCTTCCTATTTGTAGTTAATATCCTTGTTTGGTTATGTAGTTCGATATCACTTTGTCTGTTACACTTCCAACACTTTTTACAAAGTATCCATCTGCCCAAAACGTTGCATTTATTCCCCAAAATACTTCATCCAATTCTGGAAACTCCTCCCTAATTCTTTTACTTGTTCCACCTTTTAGTATTTTCATAATGTGGCTGCAAGAGTATTTTGGTTGAGCTCCCATGTATAAGTGAACATGATTGACTTCAACTGCTAGTTCATACACCTCCCAATCATTCACTCTACAACCTTCTCTGATCAACTGCTCAATCCTTTTGGCTACCTGGTCTTTTAATACTCGCTTTCTGTATCTTGGTATAAAGACAAAGTGATATCGCAAATCATATCGACTTTGTCCTCCTGACTTGAGTCCTTTCATGACTCAAGTCTAGCATAACTGTAAAACCACCTTCCAATCTAACTTTGCAGCCGAGGGTTAAAACCCTCGGATAGCCGTTGCCTCATTATAAATCATTTTCGGAACGAAGTGGAGAAAATACCGCTTTGCCCCTCTTTAAAAAATTAAAAAACAAATTTATTCCTTATTTTAAAAGCCTGTCAAAATTCCTTATAAAAAGAAAAATATTTTTTAAATTGCGTATAACGTTTCTGAGTATCCGAAGTTTTTTGCCGGATTTATTAGTATTTGCGTTTATTTTAGCACTTTCGTTTATTGGTTGAAAGACTTTCAATTTCAGCACATTTGTAGGCAAAAAATTTGGGTGGAACAAAATGGACAGTCCTTAATTTTATAATTGAGTCCATTTTGTGGAACCGGATACTCAGTGTTATCGGATGTAATTTGTGGCGGTTTTTACAGTAAAGTCTTGTTTTTATTGGTCTCGTTTCATCTCAATAGTAGGAATAAACTTGCCTTTGATTATTTCATGCTTACCTTCAGTTCCAGGCACAATATGAAAGCCAGATTTCTCATAAAAATTTATTGCGTTTTTGTTATATGAGGCTACTTCAAGCCAAACTTCTTTGGATTTTTTAAGAAAATCGAGAACTTTTTGCAATAGGATTTTCCCAATTCCTCTACCTTGATATTCGGGCAACACATAAATAGCTCCTACAAGATCTTTTCCTTTGTTTTTGTGTGTTGCGGAAAATCCGACTATTTTGCCATCTAGCTCAACCACCCAACCGCAAATATCTTTCCCGTAGCCTTCAATTTTCTTTCTTGTATTAGCAATAAATTTTTTTTCATCAGCAAATCTTTCAACGATGTCTTTACGTTTTACACCGTATTTTTTGTTTGGGTAGGAATCTATCCATGTCATTTTTTGGACGTTAAACACCCCTTCGGCATCGTTGACTGTTGTTAATCTGGCTTTCATATTCGTTGATTTTAAGTTAAAGCTTTATTTTTTACACTAGCGGAGCCACAAATTATTTCCGATAACGTTCCTGTATATACGATGTTGCGATAGCAATATGGGCGGAGCGAAGCGGAGTCGTATATACAGTGTTAGGCGATGGCATGCAATAAATTATTCCTTAATTATTTCTTCAATTTTCACTAACTCATTGTATAGATCA
>WJKE01000134.1 GCA_014729275.1 Candidatus Peregrinibacteria bacterium
CCCCCCTTTTGCAGAGGCCTCTTCCATAAAATGGAATAATATATCAAAAGTATACGTCAAATAAAAATGCTCTAAAAAGCCCCATTTTTCCAGTAAAAACCAAAATATTGATTATTTTTCGTAAAATCTTCTTCAATTATTAAAAATACCTAAGAAATGCCTAAATTGCTTATCCTATGTAAAAAATATTAAAAAAAACGCTGGATATACAATTACCATACACCCAGCGTCTATTGAATTTTCTACTGTGCAACCCCCTCTGCTCTCATTTCACGTATAACATGAACTTTCACAAGTCCCGGATTATGAAGATCTGCCTCAATTTTTCGCGCAATCGAATGCGACAATTTTACTGATTCAAGATCATCCAGAACTTCAGGATTAACAAAAATCCTTACTTCAGTTCCCGCCTGAATAGCAAATGCCTTCTTAACTCCATCTAATTTCTCACAAAGGTTCTCCATCTCAACAAGACGTTTAATATATGAATCCAAATTTTCCTTATTAGCACCGGGCCTTGCATTCGCAATAAGATTAGCAGCCTGAACTATTTTAGCCTCAAGAGTCTTAACCTCTACATCGCCATGATGCGCATCAACCGAATGAATAACGTCCTCAGGAAGACCAAATTTTCGCGCAATATCAGCACCAATATGTGCATGATGCCCAGGCACCTCATGATCAACAGCCTTACCAATATCATGAAGAAGCCCTGCTCTTTTACAAACACTCACATCAGCCCCAAGCTCAGAAGCCAGATTCGACGCAATAAAAGAAACCTCCATACAGTGCTTAAGCGCATTAACACCATGCGTAACACGGAATTTAAGCCGTCCAAGAATCTTGGTAAGATTCGGATGAAAACCCGTAACACCGGTTTCCATCATAGCCTTCTCCCCAAGCTCTTTAATAAGATCATTTACTTCGCCCTTCACTTTCTCAACAGTTTCCTCAATTCTTGCAGGGTGAATACGTCCATCTTCAATAAGCCGCTCTAGCGCGACCTTTGCAATATACCTTCGAACAAGATCAAAACCGGAAACAACAATTGACCCCGGAGTATCATCTACAATTACATCAACACCTGTCATCTGTTCAAATGTGTTTATATTTCGCCCCTCTCTACCGATGATTCGACCCTTCATATCATCGCTTGGCAAATTTACGATTGTAGCTGTAGATTCAGCTGTAGTTTCAGCCGCACACCTTACAATGGCATTCGCAATAACCCACTTTGCTTTTTCCTCGGCCTTTTCCTCAAGCTCAGCCTCAGCCTTTTTAATTTGGGCCACAATATCTTCTTTTGCCTCTTCCTCAACTTTTTTCAAAAGAAGTTCGCGCGCCTCCTCCTTTGTTAAAGATGAAAGCTTTTCAAGCTGTTGAGCCTGAAGTTTGTAAATCTCTTCCACTTCTTCTCTAAGATTTTTGATTGAAGAAACCTTTTCATCAAGATCTGTTCTTAGCTTCTCAGCTTCTTCTGTCTTATGATCAAGAGTTTTTTCCTTTTTAAGAAGACGTTCCTCAATTTTATTAATTTCAGCCTGACGAGTTCGTTCATCTTTTTTAATGTCATCCTGAATTTTGAAGGCTTGATTTCGGGCATCGTAAAGAATTTCTTTCGATTTGGACTTAGCGTCGCCCAAGATACGTTCAGCTTCAGCTTGTAGATCTCTGTTTTTAGATTCTACAATCTTTTTCTTGTAGAAATAAACTACTCCGCTTCCAACTGCCGCGCCTACAATTAATGTAATCAATGGTATCCACATAAATTATTTAGGTTAGCTGCCTCTATTTAAACGTTAGAATATATCTTTAAGGTAAACCGTAATTCTTATAACCCCACACTTAATTAAAGGCTTTAATAGTTTTTATACATTTAAAATTTACAAGATTTTTACTATTATTGTCAATTTTAGAATTTTTTTAGAAATATTTAATGTAAGTGTATTTAAATAATTTCATGAAAAAAAAGTTTTACATTTTTCTCATTTCTTTTCTAATAATAAAAATTCCGGCTTTCGCAGAAAATTTTTTACAAATTAGCGAAGTTTTTCCCAATCCAAAAGGCAGAGACAAAAACGAATGGATAGAAATTTATAATGGGGGAAGTGAAAAAATCCCCCTTAAAAATTACACCCTACATATAAACAAAAAACCCTACAAAATAAAAAAAGATATAATAGTGGGTCCAAAATCATTCGGAGTCCTTAAAAAATCCGACATTAAGTTTTCATTAAATAATAATAAACTCAACCTGGAACTCTTTGATAAAAACCAAAGCTCCGTAGCTAAATTAAATTTTAATGAAAGTATGGAAGGAGAATCCTATTCCTATACCAAAGTAATTTCAAAAAATTTAGTTAAATACGAATATTTTTGGACCTCCCCCACCCCGGGTGAAAAAAATTTAAATTTTCTACAATTTAGTGGCTTCATTAAAGTCCCACTTTCAATCGCAAATGATTATTACTTAATTGTAGACAAAACAAAAATAATTATCGACAAAAACAAACACGACATCGCCTTGATCAAAAATATTATACAACAAGGCGACAAAATTCTAATTTTAATGGACGAGAATCAAATTCTTCAAAAATTCAAGATATTATCAAAAGCGAAAATTGAGCCAGGCAAAAATAACTCAAAACTGTTCGGCATACTCTTATGCCTACCAATTACGGTACTCGCCTTAATCCTTATTAAATTATCGGTGCCTCGAAAACCGGGTTAGCTCTGTCGCCCGGGCCTTCGTCAAATTCACCGGCTTCATCCCATTTGGCAAGCATAGTTTCGACATCTTCACGTTTTTGACAATAATTCTTGCGTGAATGATTGATAATTTCCGGCAGCAATATATCGCTGGTTTCAGGTGCAGTTATTGTTCGACCTGAAAAAGCCTCTCTAATCTCTCCATTAACAGACATCTTGCAATAAAATTCCCGAACACCAAGATTAATAATATCACGCTGCTTAAATACCGGAGTATATTCAGCCTCTAAAATTGAAGCATCTTCAGCACCAACTCTAAAATTTATAACCGACCCTACATTCCCAAAAACCGTGGTTCGAACCGTTGAGGACAATTGCCCAATATATTGATGCGCAATTGTCAGATTAAGCCGATATTTACGAGCCTCAGATAAAATCTCGGCAAAAGTGTCAGTTGCAAAATTCTGGAACTCATCCACATAAAGATAAAAATCCTTTCTATCCTTTTCCTTCATATCCGCACGACTCATTGCAGATTGATAAAGTTTCGTAATAATCATCGCACCAAGAAGCGAGCTGTTTTCCTCACCCAATAAGCCCTTAGAAACCTTCATTAAAAGAATCTTCTTATTATCCATTATATCCCGAATATCAAATTTATTTTTAGGCTGACCAATAATATTTCGGATCATATTAGTTGCAACAAACTGGCCCACTTTATTTAAAAGCGGCGTAATTGCCTCAGCATCAAATTTTTCACTCCATCCTGCAAATTCCGAAACCCAAAAATTCTTCACCACACTATCCTTAATACGCGAAACTATAGTTTGCCTATAATTTTTGTCTGTAAGCATTTTTAAAATTGACAATACAGTAGTGTTCTCGCTATCAAGTAGCGCCAAAACCGTATACCTAAGAACATGTTCAAGTCTATCAGTCCAATTGGAGCCAAAAAGCTTTTTAAAAATCTGAATAAAACCAATAGTAATCTGCATTTTGTACGCCTCCCCCACATTCTCAAGCGGATTAAAAGCAATCGGAAATTCAGTATCCGAAGGATCAAACAAAATCACATCCTTCATTCTATGCTCCGGTACCAGTTCAAGTACATTATCAACAAGATCTCCATGCGGATCCAAAATTCCCACACCATGGCCTTTTTCAAGATCCTCTTTAATAAGAAGTTCAAGCAGCTTTGATTTTCCGGAACCGGATTTTCCCACGCAATATAAATGCCTTCGCCTGTCCGCACGCTTAATTCCAAAAAGATCAAAATTATTATGATAATTAGTGACTCCAAATAAGCTCACAGATCCATCCGTTTCCTTAGGAAGATCCTGCGGCGGTTCAGCTTTTTTCGCCAAAACATGCACAATATGCGGCACAAAATCAGAATTCGGCAGATGGTAAAGCGTCGCAATTTCCTTAGGCGACAAAAGATAAGGATTAACAAGCCTTCGTTTCTTATATTCAGTCAAAAACTGTCGCGAATTTAGCTTTTGAGATTTAAGATCCTGGATATCGGTTTTGTTGAATTGATAAAAACTGTTGATAACAGCCTCAAGCTTACGAGTAGCATCAGCCTGGGTAGCGGAAATATACCCAAGTCTAATATTGCAATGGAAAGGCTCCTGCTGAATTTTTTCCCTAGCCTCAAGTTTTCTGGTTTCAATCACACTTTTTTCATCTTTGATACGCATGCGATCACGAATTGAAAAATTTTTTTTAAAATTGTTCCATCTTAAACGAATTCTTCTTTTAAGATGATGCGAAGCAGTTTCGTCTTTAGGATTTATTACCATTTGCGCCCAGACCTGATCACCGGTTGAGATTTTTGAAATCACGGAAAAAAGCCGACTCTGGCTATCCTCCTCAAATTCATCAAAAGTTTTAATGGAATAGATATCGTCAAAAGCCAGTTTTAATCTACAACCTGAAATATGAGTTTTTGTAGAATCGAATTTATTTACATAGTCTTTAACCTCTTTGATTTCACATTCCGGAAAAGACGAATACAAAAGCCCCTCAACAGTTTCAAAAAGATTATCGGGAACTGCAAGAAAAAAGTATGTGTACTGGTCAAAGCCCACCATCTCAAGCGAAACCGGCACGTTTTTCACAGTATTATGCAAATTCATTAATAACTCCTGGAAAACACTTTCCTTTTTTTTAATGTCATCTCCTTGTGGCACTACGACCTGAAAATATTTCATACTAATCGCTTATTTAAAGCATTACATTAAACCACGAACAGCACTACTTGTCAAGGCTTTATCCCCATTTATATGCATTAAAAATTATCAGTTATCAGGCAAAAACTCAAAAAATTTCTGTCGTTATTTTTTTACAACAATATAATTTTTTCTGCGCATGTGTTTAGACAAGGTTTAGGTAACAGGATTAGAATATAAATGTATAAAATCTACCCCTGTCACCATGACTAAATCTATCTCAAAAATGATCACAAAGAAATGGCTAAATATTCTTAAGGAGTACGAGAACATACTCAACAAAAGGAGTAAATACTTTAAGACAGTAACGGAATTTTGTGAATTTCACAAAATAAG
>WJKE01000135.1 GCA_014729275.1 Candidatus Peregrinibacteria bacterium
AGCAGCAGAAGAAGAAGAAGAATTCTCAATTCTGGACTTGATTGAAACTGTAAAAAATTTTTCCCTTGAAGAGATAATAAGTATTGATGGTGTGGGCGATGTTATTGGAAAAAGTATTTATGATTGGTTTAATAAAAAAGAGAATCTTGATTTACTGGTAAAGCTATATAAATGTGGAGTCAGTTTAAATATTGATGACCTGAAATCAACAGGAAAATTATTGAATAAAAATTTTGTACTAACAGGCACTTTAGAAGAATTAACTCGAGATCAGGCTAAAGATTTGATTAAGAAAAACGGAGGAAAAGTGCAATCGGGAATTACAAAAGATACTGATTTTTTAATTGCCGGGGAAGAAAGCGGTTCAAAATTGAAAAAAGCAAAAGGATTAGGGATTAAAATTATTAATGAAGCTGAATTTCAAAAGCTACTTTAAACAACTTTTCCACCAAAAATATCCAGAGCCTGGTCAAGCATTTCATCATCTTTTTTTGCTTTGCCGCCGGAATTTTTAGCATTTGGCATGTTTTGCGGAGGTGGTGGAACAAAAGTTTCAGGCTTATCGACTACCGGCTTTATTTCAACCTCCCTAACAATTGCATCAATTTTTATATCTTTCCCGAAGAGATCCTTTACTATAGCTTCCAACTCAACTCTGCAATCATTTTCCATAACTTTTTCTTTATGAAAATTTGTAGTAAACTGAAGGGTTAGAGTGTTGTCTTTAACCTCAATAGGGGAAGCCGATTTTAAGGACATCCGCAAAGAGGGAGTTTTTATTCTTTCCGGAATTCGGGGCCAGGAATTTTTAATTGAATCCAAATCAAAATTTAATGACTTATGCTCCCTTTTATTTTCTGCAACGGCCTCCTTTGATTTGGGCTGCCCTTGTTCAGGACCAGTGGAAGAAGGCGAAGCCTGAGTTTGAGGCTTTGTAGTTGCCGGTGGAGAATCTGGAGGTTGAACTTTAGTTTGAGCCCGGGGTGAATCTGGAGCTGGAGGTTGAACCCTTGTTTGAGCCTGGGGCAAAGATTTAGTTGGCTCAGTACCAGACTTTACAGGTGCAGCATTTTTAGCAGGATCTTTAGGTGCTTCATGAAAGCCTTTTGTAGATTTTATTACAGCAATTTCAAGAGGTAGCTGGGGGATAGAAGATGTTAAATTTCGTCCGGAAGACTGAAAAATTTCAATCATCTCGATAATCCTGGGAACATCATCCTTTTTATTATTGTTAATGGCATCAAGCATCTTTTGCCTAAGAATTTCTACAAAATCATGAATAAACTGGCGTAAATCGCTTCCCGCAATATGTAAATCCTGTACTATTTTTAGAGCATCGCCGGTTTTGTTACCTATGATTGCATCAAATAAGCTCTCCAGCATTCCTGTATTACTTAAGCCGAGCATTTCCTGGACCATTTTTAGGGTAAGCTCATTATCTGTTTGCAATTGCTCTAAAAGGCCAATAGCATCTCTCATCCCACCATCAACATAGCGTGCAATCGCCTCAAGTGCTTTTTTTTCAGATTTAATTCCTTCCTGTTCAGAAATATATGCCAGCCTATTAATTAAAATCTCTTTGGTAATTCTTTTAAAATCAAAACTCTGGCAACGCGAAACAATAGTTTCGGGGATTTTATGAAGCTCAGTTGTAGCCAGAATAAAGTATGCATGGTCCGGTGGTTCTTCAAGAGTCTTTAAAAGAGCATTAAACGCATCGTTTGTCATCATGTGGACCTCATCGATGATATAAACCTTACATTTGGACCTTGTGGGAGCATAGTTGATTTTTTCCCTTAGATCCCTGACTTCATTAATCCCCCTATTAGATGCAGCATCTATTTCAATTATGTCTATTAATTTGCCCGCAGAAATATCCATACAAAATTCACACTCATTGCAAGGATCATAACCATCCTCGGGTGAAGCACAGTTGAGGGATTTTGCAACAAGGCGGGCTGTTGATGTTTTTCCTGTTCCCCGAGGACCTGAAAACAAATATGCATGAGAAACATGGTTATTCTTAAAAGCATTAACCAATGTGCTTTTTGTTATATCCTGACCAACAAGATTTTTAAAATCGTTTGGACGATATTTTCTATACAATGAAACTTTTTCCATAATTTTTTAGAATTTAGTATTGGTTAAAAATATTACAATAGATCTTTTGCACTAATCAAGAATTATATTTTTTTGATTTGCTGTTTAATTTTTTTATTAAAGATATCTGAAGAAAAATTTAAAGCGTGCCGCCTTATAGTTTGAGGACGATAGTATTTTTCATTATAGAGAAGTCTGGCAAGACCATCCTCCATAGATTTGATGGTTGGACTAAAAAAGAATTCACCGGTTTTGCCTGATTTAACTGTTTCGGTTAAACCACCTTTGGCAAAAGCCAAAATGGGTTTCCCTGCAGACATCGCCTCAACAGGTGTAATTCCAAAATCTTCCTCGCCCGGAAAAATAAAAGCTCTACAATTCTCCATATATTCCTTCACAACATCATCGCTTTTAAAGCCCAAAAATTCAATATTATCATTAGCCATGCTTTGAAGATAAGTCCTGCTTGGGCCATCCCCAATAATTACAAGTTTTCTGCCAATTTTATTAAACAAAGCTATAGCTAAATCAATTTTTTTATAAGGTGTTAAAGTGGAAACAATAAGAAAATAGTTTTCATTAGATGTACTCGCTTTAAAACGATTTGTATCAACCGGAGGATAAACAATTTCACTATCAGCGTGATAGTACTTTTTAATTCTTTGTTTAACAGTGTTCGAGTTTGCAAGATATTTTGTAGGACGATCCGAAGTAATTTTATCCCAGAATCTTAAATAACTTATTATAGGGGTATACAGCATTTTTTTTAAACCATAAATTTTGTTCTCCTTGCGGTATTCGTTAACCCAGTCCCAAGCGTAGCGCATAGGTGAATGGCAGTAGCAAAGATGCTTGGTATTAAGAGGAGTTAATATACCATGAGCAAAAGCATTACTTGAACTTATAACAAGGTCAAATCCGCTAAAATCAAATTCTTCAATCGCCCTGGGCATTTTTGTTAACAGGTAACGGTGTTTTCTTCGTATAAAACCCGGATAATTTTGTAAGAAGGAGGTAACAACGCGATCTTTTGAAAAAGACTCCCGCGCAATTTTTTCATCATATAAAAGAGTGTAAATTGGTGCAGCGGGAAATAATTCAGATAAAGACTTAAGTACTCTCTCCGCACCACCTAGCTTAATTAAAAAATCATGAACTAATGCAACTTTCATAAAAATACGGAAAATTATACAAAAATCTTACATTATTCAAGGGAAATAAAAAAGGGGCGGCCGAAATTTTTTTGGGCCGCCCCTTCAAACTTAAATCCAAAAACGATTATTGACTTACTTCTTCGGTAGCCTCTTCCTCAGTAGTTTCATCAGTCATTTCTTCATCCATTTCTTTTTCTTCCTCAGTACTTTCTTCAGTACTTTCTTCTTCCTCGGCAGTTGTATCTTCATCAGAAACATCAGTTTCTTCTTCTATAATCATGTCATCCATACCTTCAAGAAAATCAGCGCTACAATCCTCAATAGCAGCTAAAATTGCAGCTTGTACTTCCTCATCATTCTCATATTTAGAAGTTAGCTCTTCCATTGCATCTTCATCATCAGCAGGGAAACCATACTTCTTATAGATGTCTTTTGTCTGCTCTTCTAAAGCAGGATCAAAAAGATCATCAGATTGGAAGATGAGACATGTTGCTTCAACAGTAGCATCAATAAATGCTTGTTTCTCATCTACAACTCCTCCGCAAGCAGTAAGAGTGGCCAGGGTAATGGCAATTCCAAGGATTAGAGAGAGTAGTTTTTTCATATTATTTTATTAAATAAATAATTTGTAAACAATAGCAGCATGATACCGATCTAAATATAATTGTCAAATTTGTTGACCGAGTAGGAATTCAAGACATCCCTTTTGTCAAGCCATCCGCGCCGACCAACTCCAACGCCGTAGACCATAAACTCAAGCTGCCCGGGAGAGTGGGCATCTGTATTAATTACAAATTTGGCTCCCATCTCTTTAGCGGGTTTCACATATTTATCAATCAAATCCAGTCTTTTAGGATTCGAATTAATCTCCAGAGCAACATTATTATGCACGCAGGCTTTTACTACTTTTTCAAAATCAAACTTAATACTTTCACGTTTATTAATTAAACGATTAAAAGGATGTCCAAGAATTTTAACATATTTATTCTCAAGAGCTTTAATAATTCGTGCAGTTTGCTCATTTTCACTCAAACTAAAATTCGTATGGACAGAAGCAATTACCACATCAAGACTACTCAGTATTTTATCAGAAAAATCCAGCGAACCGTCCCTAAGAATATCAACCTCGGAACTTTTATAAATTTTAATGCTGCTTCTATACTTTTTATTTAGTTTATCGATTTCTTTGCCCTGCTTAATTACATCTTTCTCTTTCATTCCACCCGTAATACCCACCAGGGAAGAATGGTCTGAAATAGCCATATATTTATATCCTTTTTCAATACAGGCTATAACCATCTCCTCTACTGAATATTTACCATCGCTATAATTTGAATGAATATGTAAATCACCTTTTATATTTTTCAGAGAAATAAAATCCGGAAATTTTTTATTTTTGGAAGCATACTCAAATTCTCCTTCATTCCTTCTGATTTCAGGGATTATATAGGGGAGTTTTACCGATGCAAAAACTTCCTGCTCGGTTTTTCCGGCAATAAGTTTATCATCCTTAAAAACACCATATTCATTAATCTTTAAGCCTTTCTGTTTTGCCCTATCTCTAATTCGAATATTATGGGCTTTATTTCCCGTGAAATAATGCATGGCTGCACCAAAACATTCATCATCAACTACTCTCAGATCTACCCGAATTCCGCTCTCAAGAATTACAGAAGACTTAGTTTTGCCTTTTGCCGCGACATTTAACACTTCTTTATAATTAACAAAATGTTCCATTATCACTTCACTCGAAGCATTGTTTTTAATTGTAGCCAAAATATCAATATCACCTATAGTTTCTTTAAACCTTCTTAAACTTCCCGCATATTCAATCTTTTTAATCTGTTTGTTCTGATTAAGATAATCTTTATAATTCATTGCTTCCATATAAGCCTCGTGAATTAAAAATCTATCATGTGAAAAAGAGGAATATTCCTCTATGCTCTTCAAAATCGCTTTCTCACTTTTTTCACCCATTCCTTCAAGTTTTGAAAGTTTACCCTGCTCTGCAGCTTTTTTAAGTTGCTTTATGGTAGTGATTTTAAGCTTTTTATAAAAGAGTTTCACTTTTTTAGGTCCCAGCCCATGAATCTTGAGCATTTCCAAAAGCCCTGAAGGAAACCCCTTCTTTAGTTTCAAATGAGATTTGCATTGTCCGGTGTGTATAAGTTCAACAATTTTATCTTTCAAACTCTCACCAATTCCGGCAATTTCAGCAATTTCATCAGGGTCCTTATCAACCATAATCCTAAGATCCTTGGGAAGATTTGAAATTACCAAAGCCGCTCTTCTATAAGCATTGATACGAAATTGCGTATCACCTTTTATATCTAAAATATCAGCCATCTCGTCAAATACTTTAGCAATCTTCTTATTATCCATAGTAAATTAATTAAGCATTCATTAATAAGTCAAAAGTTTTTCTTGAGGTTTCTTCCCAGTTAAATTTATCCAGTCTCATTTTACCTTTTTCAGTCAATTCTTGAACTTTTTTTTCATCTTCAGCTAAAACACTCATCCTCTCTGCAATCGATTCTACATTTGTAGGATTAACATAAAGACAAGCATCACCGCCTACCTCCGGAAGAGAACTCACATTACTGGTAAGAACCGGTTTCCCAAAATAAAACGCCTCTAAAATAGGCAAGCCAAATCCTTCATAAAAAGAAGGAAAGATAAATGCTTTACAATTCTTATACAAATAAGCCTTCTCCTTTTCAGTAATATATCCGGGCATAATAACTTTATCTGTCAGTTTAAGTTCGTGAATAGCTTTTACAATCCTCTTAATTCCATTACCACGTTTCCCGGCAAGAACAAACTTATAATTAGGATGTTGCTCACTGAATTGCTTGAAAGCCCTAATGGTATTTTCAATATTTTTCTTGCTTTCCAGCCTCCCCACAAAGAAAAAATAAGGGATCGGCTTATTAATCGAAAAAAACTTTATCATATCAGATGAATGATTTATTTCGTCGATCTCTTTTTCGGAAAATTTTGGAGGAGTAAATCCATGATAAATAACTTCAATTTTGGATTCATCACAATTATATAATTCAAGCAAATCTTTCTTGGTAGATTTACTCGGGGTAATAATTTTAGTCGATGAACTAACCGCCCTTTTTGTGCTCCAATTTAGGTAACGATATTCAGCAGTGGAATACACCTTTCTAAAATGCTTAAACGCAGTATCGTGAATCACGATTACACTTTTTTGGGGAAGACTCAAAGGCAAAACATGTGAAGGAACAAACAAAGTATCGGGTGGTTTTTCTCTCATTTCCTTTGAAAGACGCAAAAGCGACCAGAATCGTTTAGAGCGTAAAACATTATTCTTAATATTATCGGTTTCTTTAATTTTGATTGGATACCTGGAATAAAGCACCAATTCATTATCCGAATGCTTAAATAATTTTAACAGTCCATTTATAATGAAATAACTATACCACTCAACTCCTGTTGATTCCTCACTCAAATATCTGGATGCATCTATTCCGATTTTCATATAAAAATTCTATCAAACAAGATATGACCTGGCCAATACAAAAGCAGTTATTTCAGAAGGATGAAAATACCTCAAAGCCTTACTGCATTCATTTAGAGTTGAGCAGGTAGTGGCAATATCATCAACAAGAATTAAATGCCCGGAGTTTACGAATTTTTTAAAACACTCATTTGCTGCAATAGAGTTTGAAAGATTAAGTTTTCTATCCGCCCTTGATAATTTTGCTTGTTGCTGAGACTTGTCAAAACGTTTAAGTAAGGGCAGTAACTCTAATCCCGAATAATCGGCTAACCTTTGAGCCAAAATCTCAGCCTGATTAAATCCCCGTTGTTTTAAACGCCTTTTTGTCGTTGGAACAAAAGTGATAACAGTATTTTTCGGAAAAAAACTGATAAAGCTATCAAAGGTTTTCATCAATATCTCCACCAGATAATCTACCGAGGCCATACAAAATTTATATTTCATCTCCTTAATAAGTCTTACAATTATAGAAGAGGGCTTAAACTCACTACATGAAATAATTCTATCAAAATTGTTGTCAGCCTTGCACCTTGCGCTACAAAAATCCCCAAAAATACTGTAAGCTCTACAGGTGGGGCAACATTGAAAATTGCATAAATCAATTTGTTGAAAACAATCCGCACAAAGCTTATATCCAACCTTTTTGCATTCAATACAAAAAATCGGAAAAAACAAATTATAAAAATACCTGGCAAGAATCATAAAAAAACATTAATTCAAAAACATTAAAATTTTATAAAATGAAATTAAAAAAAATATTAATTCTTGTAGCGCTTATTTCAATTTTAGCAATCACAAATCAATCACTTGCTTTAAACAAAGTAAGAATTTATGAACCATTAAATGAATCACAGCTTAATGAAACAATTATTCTTGGGCACGAATGGCTTTTAAATGCCCAGGATACAGATGGCCATTTTAATTACGAGTACATACCTTTTCTAAATCGCTTTACTGATGACGACAACATGGTGCGTCAAGCAGGTGTGCTCTACATCCTTGGCGAAATCGCAATTCGAGATGAAGTTGTAAACGAACGCACACGCGACGCAATGATTAATGCCATCAAGTTTTATAAAAATAACAGCCGCTCGGGAAATTATCAGGGGTATACCTTTAAATGTTTAAACTATACAAGTAAGGATAATTGCCAAATTGGCGGCACAAGCCTAGCTTTAATTGGCTTATTGGATTTTGTAAAAGCTTACCCCGGGTATAAGATTGAATATGCGGATTTAATTGATGATTATAAAGATTTTATTCTGGCAATGAATTTACAGGTAAGTGGATTTCGCAATATTTACTATTTTAACCGTTCGCAGGATAGTTCCGAGTCGCCCTTCTCTAATGGAGAAGGGCTGCTAGCTTTGGTAAGATATTATAAATACAATCCTGATCCCGAAATCAAGGAGCTTATTGATCAGAATTTTGAATACAACTACAACAATAAGGATAGAGATGCTGGATTTTACCTTTGGGGAATGACAGCGATAAAAGATCTGTACAAAAGTGAAAAAAAGCCCGAATACATCGAATTTGTAAAAGATTTTACCGATGAAGCAATATCCAAAAAATCATCACTGAATCGCAGCAATAAAAATTTATGCGCGTATATTGAGGGAGTAGTTAGTGCATATTCAGTATTAGAAGAAAACATAAGCGAAGAAGAGAAGGCAATTTATCTGGATGAGATTGATTATTGGTTGGTCAGAAACAAAAGAATGCAACTCGAACCCGGAGATAGAATGCTAATGCGGTTCCAGGATCAAAGGCCATACGCCCTCAAGCCAAAAAGTGTTAATGCATATGGGGGATTTTTAACTGCTCTGGACGAACCGGTCCAGCGTATAGACTTTACCCAACACTGTGTGAGCGCATATTTACAAAAATTTGTTGATATAGATGCAAGCACCCTAAACACATTAAATTAATGAAGATTCCTCACGATCACCACAGAGAAGGATTCACTTTTCACAAGTTATTTCAGTTGTTTAAGTTATTGCATCCCAAAAATACCAAGGCCTTATTAAGGATCAACGAATTCACAGATCTGGATTTAAAAAAAATCCAAAAATTAACCGGTAATCCGGTAAAAGGAATAATTTTAGACGTAGATGACACAATCGCATACAACAGGGGGAAAATTTTAAAGAAAAACGTCGAGCATTTAAATACATTGCTCAGGCAAGGGGTAAAAATTGCGCTTTATTCAAATATGATCTGGACCAAACGCTACGAAAATCTTGATAAAAGGATTATTATCCTTGCAGATATTGAGGCAAAGCCAAATCCCAATGGTTTTAAAAAAGCAATTAGGAAACTTCAAACAAAAAGAAAAAACACAATAATGGTAGGGGATAATTTTGTAACAGATGCAGGAACTATTCCAATGGGCATACCGTTTATAAAAGTTAAACCAATAAAAACAATTGATAAAAATCCGATAATAAGAATTTTAAGAGTTCCTCACAGAGCAATAAGATGGATTTACGACCAAATTGCCCTTCTACACGATAAATTTTTAAGAAATTAAATTAATTGTAAATGCCCTAAAAAAAATAACAATATAGCCTAAAATACTTTCCATTAGGTTGCAATTAAGCTATTTTTATCTAGTAGATTAACTAGTTAATTATGAATAAAAGTTATTTAATAATTTTGCTTGCAGTCTTGCTAAGTTCTTGTAGTACAGGCGGCATAGTTAAGGATGAGGAAATAAGAGCTTCAGCCATACCTGGAGAATTTAATGCAGGGGATTTTATTCCTCTAAATGGCAACTTGAATTTAGCAATTTCATTTGATTTGGATAATGATGAGGTTAGTGAAAAAGCACTATATTATTCAGATTTTGAAACTGTTCCGGAAACTGACTTAACTTATAATCAGGAACATATAGAAATCTATAAACTAAAAGAGAACGGCTGGGTAAAAGAGTTTAATTATGTATATCCCGAAACTGTCAGCCTTGATGATTACAATAAAGACGAGCAGGGAGTGATATACATTAGAGAGGATAGTATTCCAAACATTCCTCAAGGAGTTTTAGACGTTAGTGGAGTAGATATTGCGTTTGATGGGCGGGAGGAGTTGCTTGTTGTACAGGCATCAGATAACGGAGACTTTAGCAGGGTAAATGAGTATTTTATTTTAGGAGAGGTATCCGGTGAAGTAAAAAAATACAACATTCCAGAAACACGCGAAAAAATTCCAATTGGAATTTATGCGCACAGGTTAGAGGTTGAAGTATTGGATGGCAAAATAATCGAACATTGGGGAATAGTATGTGAAGGTGGAGTGAGGCCATGTAAATATTTTGACTTCGAATTAAATTTTGATCCCATCACAAGTAATTGGAGAGTGAGCAATGCAATGAACATTCGCCAAGACGAAGAAATATATAATGAATATGTCGAATACTTAAAGCAATACAACGAAGAGCCACTACCTTGGGATGGCAGACTTCCATTTTAAAAGACACCAGTATTTACCCTTAGTCAAATCCTTCATTTTGACTTTAGCAAAGATCTAAGATACAAAAAAATCTTAGCTATTAAAACAAATAAAATGGAAACATCAGAAAGATGGGGAGAAGATTTAAAAGAAGTTTTGCTGTACGAATTACAGGAAACGGGTATGATAAATAATTTTGCTTTAAAAGAGCTGCAATCATTAACTGCAAAAGGGGAATTTTCTGGATTTACAGACTCAGAGATTAAAAATTACTGGCCAAAGCAATTGAAGGACCATTATGCAAATGCTTTGCATTTAATGATAGAATTTAACGAGTTTGACAACGTTGAGCACATTTTTGATCCGGGAGGGGATTGGGATCTTGAAAAAGCAGGATTCAGAAGGCAAAAGATGGCTGTATCACCTAATAGAAGTGACCAAGATGAAGTGCTGTCTACAATGCAAAATCACCCTGATGCTTTTAAATATTTAAGAAGGCTTAACCTGCCCTTTATTGATGTTGAGTCAGTAAGAATGCTTACAAATGTAAAGAGTTTGGAAATATTGAAAGAACTGGATTTTGGAGATGATGACTGGGTAATTAGAAATCCCGAAAATATTGATGATGCTTTAAAAGTGATCGGCGAAAGTGAGGCCTTTCCAAATCTGGAAGAATTAAATTTACAAAATACAAATGCAACAATTGCCGGGATAGAAGCGTTGACAGCCGCTAGAGCAATGGAATCTTTAAAAGAAGTTTTGCTTCAGGATACAGAAATGAATTCAAGATTTTTACGCACCCTTGCTACACGTCGAAGATTTCCAAAGTTGGACAGTTTACATTTGGCAAACTGTGGTGATATTACTAAACGCTGCCCAAAAACAGTTCAGGATTTGGTTAAAAAAGGAATCGACATTATAATCAGCTAAAATTTATAACTAAAAAATTATGAAAAAGATACAAATAGTAATTGCTGTTTTTACATTGATAGTATTAACAGCTTGTATTGAAGTAAATACAGACCAAGACACCCCCGACACTAAGGCTGATGAGGAGGCATCTCAGAGTGAAAACATAACTGAACCAGAGACTGAAAACCAAAATGACGAATCAGGCTCTGAAGTTATAAACGAACCCGAAAGTGAGGAGGAATTGACAGAAAGTGATTATTACTTATGTGAAAATAATAAATTTCCTTTTAATTCTGAAAATCATGGCCAATTTTCAATTACCGGCGAAGTTTTTATTCTAAACGCTCCTGAGCCTTGGACAGAAGATGAAACGATAGATTATATTAAAATGAAAGTTAGTGAATTCAGTTCTCCAGTAGCTGAGAAATATTTTATGGATCTGGCGGAAAAAGGTAACACAATAAATTTAATAGAGGGGGATTCAATAATTTTTGCAATTGGAACTTACGAAGATCAAATATTTAAAAGTACGGCAGAAATATCAGATCAATTAAAAAATGAAATAATTTCAGCTACCGATAGTGGTGAAGAGCTGACCTTAGATCTAACAGTCCCATACTTCCCAGGAAGGGGAGCACCGCCTGAGTTTACTTTTGCCTGTCGTTTTGAATAAAGATGAATTTGATTTGGGCCCGCCGAGGAAGTCGGCGGGCCCAAATCTTTTAAAAAAGCAAATTTGAAGAAGGCGAAAAGGTATTAATTGCTATGCTTCAGATGATTCAACTACTTCTTCAGCCATATCTAAAACTTCATCCACTACACCGCCATCTCTATAGCCCATTTCAATCATTAATGAAACAATTTTTGCAACCTCACCTCTCTTTAAATTATTTGCCGGTCCAAATGTCCCATCTTGATAACCCCCGACAATTCCCTGATTAGCTGCATAATTTACATATTTAGTAAACCATTGCCCCACAACTACATCCGGGAAAATTAAGTCAGAATTTTCAGTAAGTTCAACTTGTGCAGTTTCAAGAAGTACTTTCAAAGCTTCAGCTCTATTAATTTTAGTATTTGGTCCAAAGGTGCCATCATTGTAACCTGTTACAATGCCCGAATTATAAGCAGCAAATACATAAGGAGCATACCATTCATCATTAGTGGTGTCAGTAAAAGGAAGAATTACTTCTCCATTTGTTGGCAATTCTATATCAAATGCATTTATGGCAATTTTCATAAATTCCGCACGAGTAATATCATTATCAGGGCCAAAATGGTTTTCATCATAGCCGCCAATAATTCCTTGAGAATATAAATCCTGAATGTAGTTTTCTGCCCAATGATCATTCGTATCTATAAACTTCATTTCCAATAATTTAATTTCAGTTTCAGCTTCCTCAGAAACTACCTCTTTCATGACTGCAAACTTTGCATAAGGAATATCGCTTAATTCAACTTCCATAACTAAAGACTCATCTTCAAGCTGTTTTAATTCACCACCATCTTCAGCCAAAATCCATTCAGAATCTTCTTCAAGGTAGTAATACATATTAAATGAATCAGTACTTTCGCCGTTATCAATAGGTAAACGTAGAACGACTGCAGGATCTGCTGAAAGACTAACACCTTCTACACCGAATTGATAAACCGGGGAACTGAGTTCCATTTGATCCGGTGGGGTGATGTTTGAGTTTACTTCTTGGGGTGGCACGATCATTCCCGTGAACGTAACATCGGAAGATTCAGAGTCAGAATAGCCAACTGAAGTATTTTCAACAAACGTCACAGCTTCAATACCATCTGCGGTTGACATTAATGTAAGATTTTCCTCTACGGTTCCATCTTCATCAACCAGATATTCTTCAGTGTAAACAGTGTCGGCAATGGTACTTGTTTCAAGGTTAACCGATTCCTCAGAAGAGGAACTGGAAGCACTACTGCTTGCACCGCCACCGCCACTTGAAACCACAATTGGGCTGGAAGCTGCAGGGGTTACAGTAACAGCTGTTGAACCGGCTGATTGATTTCCTTCACTATCGACTGCAATAATCTGAAAAGAATATGTAGTATTATTTGTCAAATCTGAAATGGTTTTTGAACATGTAGCGTTACAACTGGTATGAGATAATGTTGCATGAACCCCTTCGGTAACATTGGCTTCCCAAATATTATATGTGGACATATCTCCTTCTGAATTTGCATTCCAGATCAAGCTTGCCCGGCCATCTCCTCCTGATATTGTTAATCCGGTGGGAGTTGAAGGAGGTGTTGAACCTGAAGGAACAATTGGAGCAAATGTAGTAAAGTGATCTGTTGGACTCGTTAAAGTAATTTTATCCACGCCAGCACCAGAAAGTGTATCATTGGCAGCAACTGTAGTGTCCGGAATTACATCCCCGCTTGAGTCATAAAAAACTATATTAGTAGGTAGCGACACCCAATTATTGGTGGATTCATCCCAGTAACCATTTGTCATTTCATCAACTGAATTTGGAGTCAAAATATTATTTGCAGAAAGGTCTGACAGTGATAATTCTAAACTAAATTCAATTTCATCATCCAGATTAGTAATTGGATTTCCTGAAGAATCAGTGGCATTAACTTTTTGACCATTACCAATTGGAGTAGCTGTTGGTGTAGTTACTACATCATTGGTTTCAGAACTCCTAACTTGTCCGGCATCTGAACCCGTACCCAAAGAATTGGGAGGAATAATGATATTTGCATTAGTTCCATTATCATTAATTGAACCACCGGAACTTGGAACAATAGATTGGCTAACAGGAGAATTAAGCGAAGAACCTAAAGTGGTCAGAGTAAAGTTTTTACCCGTTTTGTTAGATGAGCTTACATCAGCTGTAACAGCATCTGATCTGGAATATCCTTCTGCAATTGCATACATAGTCCAGGCTCCGTCTTTAACTGATAAAGTATAAGTTCCATCAGGTTCAGAATCAGTAGCCGCAAAGGCACCTGAAGGCCCCTCAGCCCAGATATGAGCATTAGCAACCGGAGATCCACTACTTGTTACGGATCCTGAAATTGTTCTGTTATTTGCAGTTAGAGCAAAATTATTGTTTGAAGAATCAGCCGCAACTGTAATATCCACAGATTCAGAATTATACCCTGGTTTGTTTGCGGATATAGAGTAAGAACCAGGAGGTAACATGATTACATATTCGCCGTTCTGGCCACCGCCAGCTGCATTATTTGCAGACATTACTCCAAAGTAGTCTTTAGTTGAAGAGTTATATACAGAGATCCAGGCATCATTAACCCCGGCAGAATTTAGAGTTACTTGGCCTGAAAGGGTATACAAATCTGGTAAAGTTAGCACAAGATCATCTCCGGTTCCATCAATATCAACTTTGTTATCAGTACTTGGAGTGCCATTTACATTATTAAATTCTGCACCGGCAACAGTTAAATCATCAAAATCTAATCCGGGAAGGTCAGTATCGAGATAAAATTCGCCTTCAGAAAGATTGACGGTTCCTGTACTGCTTCCTGCAGGAATGAATAAGCTATTACCCTTTCCTGAAGTATTAACAAAATCAATAATTGTATCTTCATTTACTGTAACTTCTGAACCTTCATCGTCCTTAAGAGTTATACTCAAAGTTTGAGGAGTGGCTGCAGAAAAATCTGTAAAATCTACACCACCTACTTCATTTCCATCAACTACAAGATTTTTAATGGGAGTTAAATCACCAACTCCGGGGATATAAGCATCTAAAGTATATGTTCCGGCCCTGACTCTTAAAGAGTAATTACCGCTGGAATCTGTTTTTGCCTCATTTCCTCCATTAGGCCCCCAAATCCATACCATCACACCAGAATCATCTGATGTCCCCGGAATATCTATCTGACCACTAACCGTATATAAATCAGAAGTAGTAACATTGAAATTTTGGCCGGTTAAGCTCGAAGTTGTTACAGTTAAGCTCTTTGATCCAATATAACCTACGTCCGGAGCATCAGCTTCAACCTGCCATTCACCAGCGGATACATACAAGGTATAATTGCCTGAACTATTTGTCATAGTATTTATTGGAGGGGAAGGAGCATCAGTTCTAAATGCCCAAACAGATGCATTAGGAATTGCATTTGTACCATCAGAAACTCGTCCCTGAATCGTTAAATCAGGTTTTGCAAGTTTCAGGTTGAAGGGATTTCCTTCGCTTGTTCCCGTTGATGCGGTAGGAGATCCACCAATGTAGAAATAATCTCCATCAACCAGAACCGATTTTTCAGATGAACTTGGCATTCCGGGAAGAAATGCTCCAACCTTATAGGAACCTTCAACTACATCAAGGGCAAAGGTTCCATCAGCGGATGCCTGAGTGAATGCATCTTTTCCTCCCTGTGGACTGTAAGCATAAACCTCTGCATTAGAAATTGCAATACCAGATCCATCCACAACAGTTCCTGAAATAGTTTTATCAGGTATAGTCATTGTTAGGCTTACCTGGTTTAATGCTGCTCCTCCAATATCACTTGCTAACACTTTTACATTTTGCGGTCTGGTTGGCATCCAATCAATATCCGGCATCATTCCGCTTGGGCCATAAGGTAAAGCGGGTCCAATACCAACCATCCACTCTCCAGCCGAAGGGAGATATAAATTTGTAGTGTAAGGACTGCTGCCCAGAGTAGCCCTTGAAATAGTTTTAACAACGAATCCATTAGGGCTCCCCGCAAAAATATCAATACTGTCATTGTACCCAAGATTGCTAATCTGTGATAAATCACCAAATGCAATACTAACAGGTAGGGTAGCACCATTAGAGCCATTCGCAGCAGTTAATGAAAAGTTTTTGGTTTCAACACCATCTACAGTAATTGGCTCAGGCCATTCTTGACCATAATATTCATCAGCACCAACAGTAACCATTGGTTTTGTGAAAATCATATAATTTCCAGCAGGAAGGTTTTGAAAAATATACTCACCATCCTGGCCTCCAGAAGCTGCATCATTAGCAGTTGTAGTTTCCATTGGTCCAGTCATTGGAGAGTCTAAGTAAATTTTAACTCCATTCAATCCAGTAGCCCCAGAGCTTACTGTTCCGGAAATCGAATTTGATCCTTTCGCGGAAATAAAGAAAGGCATAGAGGTCATTGCCTCAAGCAACGTTCCTGAAGAATTAAAAGTTTTAATATCAACCTGGTAACCCGCTGTATCAAAATCCTTTGGTTCATTAGAATTTGTAATTCCATCCAAGTCTATACGTAAGAAATCATTTGCCTGAGTTGCCGCAGATAGTTGAATTATCACTTTATCGGCCGCACTAATATACCCAATTCCATCATTAGCCTGATCTCCGCTGCCATCTGTCAAACCTGTAATTGAAGGTAAAGTTGTATCAAAAGTTATTGTACCCGTAGAAGGACCATTAAAGTCATTATTTATTGGACTATCAGCATCTTGCTTTACGCCCGAAACTCCAAAACCATCCGGAAATGTTAATTGTATATATCCGTTCGCAGGAATTTGCGAAGCAATAGGAATATCTAGAAAATACTTAGTAGTTACTGCAGCCATGGTATTCATCGGCCAGACACCAATAGGCATCATTCCCATTTGTGCCATATCCATATCTTCAAATCCCATTCCATCCATATTAAACATTCCCTGTCCACCTGAAAAATTACTCGCATCCATCACAAATCCCGTCCATGATTTATTATTTGTCGCATGTATTGTATTACCGGCAATATCGGTTACCCCGGTTCCAACGGCTACATAAAAACCATCGCCCGGTGTTAGGCTAAGGCCATCCATCCAAACTGAGTTTTCAGATTTCTCATAATGTGCATTTACACCGGACAACAAGCTAACTTCAGTAGGGTCAGTACTATTATCCGCACATTTCACACCATCTGAATTAACACCCTGGCCACTACAAGTTTTTAATGTGTAATAAGATTTATTTATAGCTGTAGTAGAGTTCAAAGGTTCATCAAACTTAATAAACACACCATAGTTATCCGCATCAGCAAAGGCAACCTGTGGATTAACGGTGTCATCGGCACCAGTTGTAAAAGTAATTGATGTTGAAGATATTGCGTCACCGGAAATACTGGTTACAGAGGCAGACATATTAAAGGTGTATGAAGTATTTGCCAGTAGAACCGAGCTTGGAAAAAACTCGATTGCGTTTGCCATTGGATCATAAAACACATTTCCAGATACCGGTACCGAATTATTCTTCTTCAAAGTTACATTTGTTCCATTGACTGTTGAAGGATCTAAAGGTCCGTCAAAACTGGCACGAATATTAAAGCCCACCGGCACACCGGAAATAGTGCCGGAAGTGTCGTAATTATATAGGTTTGTTCCCATAAAAGCAGCTGAAATATTCTCTGCAGCAGATCCGGTAAAAAAATGCTCCCTGAATGGTCCCATATTTTCAAAACCAAATCCATAGCCAGCAGTCGAATCCCCTCCGTCATCCACAGGCATTCCAGCCAGCTGCGTACCTGTTGTATCAGTCACATCTCTTGTAACAACTACTCTATACTCAGAATTTGCCTCAAATGAATATCCTGAAATTGTTACCCCATCATTATCTGCATTGGATGTCACAGTATGTGATCCACTAGGCAAGGTTGAGGATTCCACACCATCAACCATTTTTTTAATATATATGTTGCTGGTCGTAAGGGTAGTTGGATCCATTGGTCGATCAAAGTCAACTTGTACTGAAGAAATATTAACCGGCACATCCCAAGACCATGGTTGAGGGTATGCAAGCATAGCAATAGGAGGAAATTCTCCACCCATATCACCAACATAAGTACCATCCTCAGACCATTCACCTCCACCGGTTCCAGTAGTAAACGAGAATGAATATGTGCTTGCGTCTTCATCCAAAGCACTCATAAATGAAGGAAGATTAGTTGCGCCCACAAAAGTCTTTTTAACAGAAGCAGTATATAATGAATTCTCCTGAAACGCCGTTTCAGGTTGAAAAGAAACAATATATTTTGTGTCCTCACCCCATGTATCAGTCCATTTATGCCATTGGCCAGTCGCAGCAGTGCCACCCGTAGTTATAGAAAAATCACTGGCACTTGTATTTGTAAGTGGGAAAATTGTATTGGCAGAATCAGGATCCTTATTAAACATAAAATCCACAGGAGCCATTGTTGGGGTACCCACTTGATCTTTCGGCGGACCATATCCAACTATTTCCATAGTTGTTGCAGCTCCAAATGTTATGGTTACGTCGTCATCAAACGCATCAGAGCTTAAAGTAGCAGAAGAGGGGCTAACAATTAAATCGCCGGTATCAGGTTTTGTAACTAAAATACTAATTTGACCATTGGTTAGACTTAAGTCGGAAACCAAGCTTGATGGAGTTTCAAGAGCTACACCATCAACTGCAACAATAGTACCGGTCCCGGATACACTAACAGCCAAATCAGTTAATTCAGATGTATCAATTCCACCACCTGAATTTAGCTGGCTAATAGTAACAGAAACATTTTCTGCGACTTCAGGATTCGTTACAGCTGCTTCAGCTCTCAAATGGTGGGCAGCCCCAGATCCGGACGCAACAGTAATTTCCTGAAAATCTTGTCCGGCAGGTGAGCCCCCATCATTGGAATCTCTATCATTAATAGATCCACCTTCTGTCCAAACAAAAACTACAAAGCTTGATGTTGCGGAAACAGTGAATGTATTATCCACAGAAGTTCCATCAGCTACATTAACTGCAATAACATTATCATTAGTACCACTTAAATCACTGGAAGCTGACAGGGGATAAGGAGCCGAGCCGGTGCCACGATGAGTGACTGATAAACCGGACCCCACACTGGCAATATCAACATTGGTTGAAGGTTGCCAGGTAGTGGTATCCATAATCTCAATATATGCCTTATCAGAACTTAACAGTGAGTTTGCAGCATTTGATTGATCAAGTGACTGGACAGTAAAAGTTAATGTCCCACCTGAATCCATTACTGATGAACCGCCGTTTACGGTTAAAACAAAGTGGTCTCCAGCTTCAATAGCAGCATGAGTTGCTAAAGGAGAAACCAGCATTGTAAAAATTGCCAAAATCGAAATCAAAGTTAAAAATCGATACAATTTGGCAACGAAAAACGGTTTCTTTTCGTTTTTCATAAGAAATTGGGTTATATATATAATTTTAAATTTTTAATAATGCCCAATTATCTTTTTACTCCAAAGAATATTAAGAGATGATTAAGAAATTTCTTTTATAAGGAAAGAAAAGGCCCGATCAATATTATTCTTGCCAAAAATCAAAGTTAAACTTGTAAAAGTTGAAAGCATTTCTGTAACACTAATATTTCCCCATGCCAGAAGATTCAAAAATCCACTATAAATACCGGGATTATTGATTGTATCTTTAGTTAATTCAATTGAAACAGAGACAAGTCCTTCGACATAATTAATTTTTTCCTCATTAATAAAAGTATCTTCTACAATATCAAGCAGGTTTTCACCAAATATCATGGTAGTTTCATGAACACCCCTGGTAATATTAATAAAATTATCCTCTTTGTCAGAAATTCTATTAAGCAGTTTTAGCTGATTAGGTTCAAGTGAGCCAGAGAAGAAAAATTAATAATACCTTTACTAAGTGCATCCTGAAGATAAATTGATTTTTTAATTTCATTTTCGACAACCTGTGCAATGGAAATCATGTTAAAAATTTAACAAAATATTTAAAAACAGAACAAAATCTTGTAATTTTTGCTTATTAAAATCAAATAAAATAAATTCACACCAACATTTAATTAACCAAAAAATTATGGATTCATTAGGAAATTCAAGAACAGAAGAATTATATGATACTCAAAATCAAGCTCTAGAAGAATCAGATCTTCGAGAAACTAGTTCCAGTATTAACTGAAGAGCAGGCTGCTGCTACAGATTTTATAGTAATTGAAGAGCAGGTTAAAGAACTGAGAGCTGATTTAGCCGCCCTAAGGTTAGCAAGTCGAGTTGATATGGGATGGACAGAAATTTAATCGCTGATTCTTTCTGATAACGTAACCAGTTTATCAGCCAATTCAGAAGCATTCGGCCCACAAAAATAAGAATTAACTGTAAGTTCTATTGAAGTTCCATCATTAGTCAATTCATGAGAATAATTGGCCTCAGAATCTGAAAAAACTCGCAACTCAATATCTGATTTAGATATAGTGCCCCCTGACCCATCTTCATCCAAGGCATCAATAAATATTGATATACGAGAATCTCCTATAAAATGCCAGTCTCGTTTAGTTTGAAAATGATACGACATTGGCCCCTCCGGTTTTTCAATCATTAAAGTGCAAAAAGTTTCTTTTGCTTCTGGTGTAACTCCTTCCTGAATCAAAAATGAAATATCAAAAGGAGTCTCTTCCCCATGACAATACGATGCATCCACTACAAATTCCTCACCCTCAATATTTAAGGTGTTTTCGCCATTTATATCAAAATTCAAAAATGCACAAGTAAGTTCCTCCGTAATGTCTTTTGATATTTCACAATCATCATTATGGTCTTGCTCTAGTTCGTGTATAAAAGAAGTGAGATCCCTGGTTTCTGCAGGACAATCAAATTCAGGGCCAAGGACTTCGATTTCAACTTCATCAAGTATTTCAGAGCGAATTTTATCGATGTCAAAAGAATCAACTGCTTCAGGAATATTTTCCTCTTTCAAATATCTATCATCGCAGGCTTGACTGGCCATCCCCGCAATAAGTACTAGAATTTTAGTCAGAGAAGGCGAATATTTATCACAAAGTTCTGTTCGGTTTAATTTTTTAGGCATAAATCATAAATTATAGTTGTCTAAAATAGGCTAAATCAGAATTTTTGTCAAACTTACCCAAGCTGGTGGGCGATAGTGGATTCGAACCACTGACCTCGTCGGAGTCAACGACGCGCTCTAGCCAACTGAGCTAATCGCCCTGATTTTTATAAATATGTTAAAAGCAAAAAAAACAGCTTATTTCTTAAAAATTTAACTTAATTTACCATAGAAATCAATATTAGCAATCTACTTGCGTAATTTGGCAAATGTATGTAAAATCTAAAACTGTAATAAATTTAATAAATTCAAATGGATAATTCTGCAAACGATAATCAAAACAATGAACAAAATCAGGGAAATCCGGCAAAACCACCAGCGCAAAATGGAGGAAGTAATGTAGATCCACAAGCGCAGAACGGAGGAAATTCCGGAGATAATTCACAAACACAACAAGCCCAGCAAACACAAGACGCAGGGCAGAACAAAGAAAATCAAGCACAAGGACAAGCAGAGCCACAAACACAGGCACCTCAGGCCCCAGCTGCACCAACTCCTAATCCCCAGGCCCCCGGGATGGGAATGGCACCGCAAGGAACGCAGGGGCAGCAGGCACCCGGGGTGGGAATGCCACCGCAAGGAACGCAGGGGCAGCAGGCGCCAGGAATGGGTGTGCCACCACAAGGAATGCAGGGGCAGCAGGCACCTGGAATGGGTATGCC
>WJKE01000136.1 GCA_014729275.1 Candidatus Peregrinibacteria bacterium
AAGACGGAATAATTCCTTCCGACATTACAGTTGAAGTAAGCAACGACAACTCTGTATTCATCCGAAAAGACCTTGGTGTTCTAACAACAAACGGAATCCAAACAACAATAATAATCACAATAGTATTATTCCTTGCACTAGGGTTAAAGGAAGGCTTGCTTGCAGGACTTGCGATTCCATTAAGCTTTTTAATCGCCTTTTCAGTAATGAATTTCCTAGGACTAACAATTAATAGCCTCTCATTATTCTCCTTAGTAATTGCGCTTGGACTCATGGTCGACACCGCAATTATTGTTATGGAAGGCATATTCGAAAACATGAACGATGGATTTAAGCCAAAAGAAGCGGCATTACTCTCGCTTCAAACCTATAAATGGCCACTAATTGCCGGAACCATGACCACAGTATTTGCTTTTTTCCCAATGCTTTTAGTAAGCGGAATTATTGGAGAGTTCTTAAAAACACTACCAATAACCATTTCCGCAACATTACTAGGATCTTTAATAGTCTCACTTACCATCATCCCGGCAGTGTCATCTAAACTATTAAAGCCAAAAACTCATAAAAAACACCAAAGTATTCTTGCCCCAATTTTCAAAAAATTAGGTAACTTTTTCTACCATTTTATTAGGGGACTCATTAATAGAAGACTTTTCCGGGTATTAACCTTATTAATTGTAATAATTCTTTTAGGTCTAAGCATGGCCCTACCTGCAACCGGCACACTTAAAGCCGAACTTTTTCCAAAAACCGATGCTCAATATTTCTTCATTAATATAGAAACTCCAAAAGGAACAATACTTGAAGAAACCGAAAAAGTGGCAAAAGAGGTTGAAAAACTAATATTCGACATACCTGAAATAGAAAGCTTTTTAACTGTCATCGGTCAAAGCTCAATGTCTTTAGACCTTGTAAGCACAGGTCCAAGCGTAGACTCAAATGTTGCAAGCATTACCGTAAATTTGTTCACGGAAAAAGAGCGCGAAAGAAGATCTTATGAAATTGCAGACGAATTAAGAGAAGAGCTAAAAGATTTTCGCCTTGCAGAAGTTACTCTTACAGAAATTTCTGAAGGCCCCCCAACTGATGCGGCAATTACCGTCCGAATTACAGGTGAAAATTACGACACATTAAACGAAATTTCTACTCATATTCAAAAAGAACTCAACTCAGTTGAACATACTGAAAATGTTCGAGACACTATTACTCCCGGCCTAAACGAATTTGTATACAAACTGGACCAAAACAAACTATCAATTCACGGGCTCTCAAATGGACAAGTCGCAGCTTCAATAAGAACCATAGTGCAGGGGACTAAGGCAGCTGAAATTAGTCTAAACAACGAAGACGTAGATATATACGTTGAATACGATAAAAAATTATCAATATCTGAAATTGAAAATTTTGAAATTACGACACCAAAAGGCTACACTGTAGATCTATCAGAGCTTGGTGAATACGAAATGAGCCAAAGCATTTCAAGCATCGCCCGCGAAGATCAAACACGAATCGTAAAGGTATTAAGTGACTTAAGTAAAGAGGGGAATCCCGTATTGGCAACTGAAAAACTTCAGGATAGGCTTGCAGATTATCAGGTACCGGCTGGATATGAAATATCATACGGAGGGGACCTGGAGGAAATAAACGAATCATTTATGGAACTTTATCAATCAATGTCTGTTGGAATAATTTTAATAGCATTCTGTTTGGTACTAATGTTCAATTCATTTAAGCAACCATTTATTATCATCCTCTCTTTGCCACTCGCATTAATTGGTGTTTTCCCGGGATTAACATTAATTGGGCAAAATTTATCTTTCCCTGCTTTCCTTGGAGTTGTAGCCTTAACAGGAATAGTAGTCAACGACTCAATAGTACTAATAGATAGAATAAACAAAAATCGCCAAGCCGGTATACCATTTAAAGAGGCGATTGCCGAAGCAAGTAATGCCAGGCTTCAACCAATAATAATGACCAGCATCACTACTATAATCGGAATTTTACCTTTAGCCTTAACAAACGAATTCTGGTCAGGACTTGGGTTCTCACTAATATTCGGACTAATGTTCTCAACTATATTGACACTAATAGTGATCCCGGTAATTTATCATGTCTTCGAAGCAAGAAAAGACCGAAAAATGATGCTTAGGTCAAGCTCATAGAATTTATAATTGCTGCGTTTTGCATTATTGATAATGTATGAAATACGCAGAAGTTCTTTTTCAACAAAAAGTTGGTTTTGAGAAGGGGACTCTCACCTACTCTATCCCCCATCAATTAAAAATAAAAAAAGGCCAAAACGTTTTAGTAAAAATTAGAAATCGCGATAAAGCGGGAATTGTTTTAGAGATTCATAGCTGCACTCCCCCATTTAAGTGTCAGCCAATACTCAAAATAATTGAACAAAAGCCAATTTTAAGCAAAAAAAGCTTAAAGCTTTTAACATGGATGAAGGATTATTATTTTTGTACTCCCGATAAAATACTTAAACTTTTAGTACCAAAAAAAATTCTTGAAGGAAAAGAGATGAGAAAGAACAAAAAAAAGGATGTACAAAAAAAGTATACAGAATTGCACGAGCTCACGGAAAAGCAAAAAGATGTAGTAGAAGGCATCGCAAAATCACAGCTGAACAAATTTTTAATTCACGGAATTACCGGGTCCGGAAAAACAGAAGTATACACACATCTTGCAAAAAAATTTATTAATAAAGGGCAGCAGGTTTTAATATTGGTGCCCGAAATCTCGCTAACCCCTCAAATAATTGAATATTTTGAAAGCCGACTACACCTAAAGGCAGCCATCATCCATTCCAAACGAGCCGGTGGTGAAAAGTACAGAGCCTGGAAAAACATCTGGAAAAACAAATCAAAACTAATAATAGGCTCACGCTCAGCAATTTTCTCTCCCTTCCAGGATCTTGGTCTTATAATTATTGACGAAGAGCACGAATTTTCATACAAACAAGACTCCGCCCCCAGATACAAAACCCATCACATAGCAGACAAACTTCTAGAGCTAAATCCAAAAACAAAACTGATTTTTGGAAGTGCAACGCCTTCAGTAGAAACAATAACAAAACTTAAAGATTCAACCTTTTACCTAAATGAAAGAATTGGATCATCTGTATTACCCCAAGTTCACATTGTAGACCTGCGTGAGGAATTTAAGAAAGAAAACTACTCAATTTTTTCAGAACAATTAAGGGAAGAACTTATAAAAACTCTTAAAAACGAAAACCAGGCAATGTTGTTTGTAAACAGAAGAGGTGCTGCCAGCTCAGTAGTTTGCCGAGATTGTGGACACACAGTTATTTGCTCTAATTGTGAACAAAAACTCACCTACCATGCGCGCACCCTAAGCCGCGAAAAATTAATCTGCCACCACTGCGGCCTAATTACCGATCCTCCAACCTTTTGCCCCAACTGCGAATCCATAAACATAAAATATTTAGGCATCGGAACTCAAAAAATTGAAAACGAGTTAAAGAAAGAGTTCCCCCAAGCCCGAACTTTACGGGCCGATAAAGACACAACCGGAGGCAAGGACAACTTTAAAAACATTTACAAAGCTTTCCGCAACCACGAAGCAGACATTTTAATAGGAACCCAAATGATAGCCAAAGGGCTTCATCTTCCCAAAGTTGACCTTGTGGGAGTTATTCTTGCAGACATAGGGCTTAACATCCCCGATTTCCGCACATCTGAAAGAAACTTTCAACTACTAACCCAGGTTGCTGGTCGTGCCGGCCGTGGAGACTCCCCTGGAAAAGTTATAATTCAAAGTTACAATCCGGACAACATTGCACTAAAAGCAACTGCCACTCACAACTTCACCGATTTTTTAACTTACGAAAGAACCCAACGTCGCCTCCTTAAAAATCCCCCATTCGGGCAAATAGCTAAACTAATCATTCAGGATAAATCCGAACTAAAATCCAAAAACAAAGCTGAAAAAATCCTAAATCTACTTACTTCGGCCTCCTCAAAATTCAAAATCACAACCTACCCCGCCTACCTCTACCGTTTCAACAACACATACCGAAACATCATCCTAATAAAAGGGCCGGCAGACTCTTCGATTCATAATCTATTAGAAAATCTCTCAAAAGAATTAATTGCCGACCCAAGCGTTAAAATAGATATAGATCCAATCTCAACAACTTAGTTACTTATATATTGATAATAAGTACCATTAATATTTTGAGAATCCTCCTGGTAGTCATCAAATCTAACTCCTGTATAATCTGTATAATAACCTTCCACATCAATATCATTTACACTTTTTAGTACAAGTGCAACCCCATCCAAATCATCTCCAATCGGTGCATCATCTTTAACATCTGCATAAACATTAAGACTAATAGCTCCAGCACCAGGCTCTAAAGTTAAATATAAATTATTAAATTCTGCGACAACCCTATCATTCTCAACAGAAAGAGTTGTCATTTTTATCGGATCGGAACTACCACTCCAAAACAAATAGACATTATCAAACAATTGATCTGCTCCAGAATTTTGATTTCGATCATTTATAGAATCAAAAAGAGTACCATCTTCATCACGATAAATTGTAAACTTAACGTTATTAAGCCTAACAGTCTCATCACTTACAGCCCTGAATGAAAACCCCCCTAAAAGCATCATTGGCTCCCCAACAAAAGTCTCATCACCATAACTATGAGATAAGTTTATCCATGCTTTAGCCACAACCTCCTCATCTGGACCAATTGGCGCTTCAGATGCTTCTGCGATTCCACCACCTGTTTCAGGAGCAACTGCAGACCCCCCACCTGTTTCATAAGTTGGTTCAGGCATAGGCTCGATTTCTTCAGTAACAGTTTCTGATTCAGAAATCTCACGCTCAAGCTTCTCCTCATCTTTCGGCAAAAAAGAATTTGGATCCTTTAAACAGGTTTTTTCACATTCAGCTGTAGCCTTTTCACCTTTTGACACTAAACACGCATCATAACATTGATGATAAGCCAACTTACTATCATCTTCATTGCTTCTCAACTGCAAAAAACCCTGGCCACCTTGACCATTAAATAAATAAAAAATGCCTCCTACAACTGCAACAACTAAAACTACAGTAACAGAAGTACGAATTAGATTCGATTTTTTCTTCATAGTAATTAGGTTAATAATACTTAAAAAATCTAATTTAAAAAAAGATTTTTGTAAAGATATCCAAAAGCCCCAAAGAGTAACGCTAGAAAATATTTCAAAAAAATATATAATAAACACGTGTCCAATTTCAACAACCTAAATCCCTATGGCAAATAAAAGAATACTTTCAGGCGTTCAACCAAGCGGGCGCATTCACCTTGGCAACTACCTGGGCGCAATTAAGCAACACATCGAGCTTCAACGCGATCACGAAGCTTTTTTATTTATAGCAGATTTACACGCCCTAACCACAATCCGCGACCCAAAATTAATGAAAGAGCTAACCCTGGAACTGACAAAAGCTTATCTTGCATTTGGCTTAGATCCCAAAAAAACAGTTTTCTTTAAACAATCTGATATATCCGAACATTCCGAACTTTGCTGGATTTTCGACTGTATAACAACCATGCCATTTTTAGAACGAGCTCATGCATGGAAAGATGCAAAAGCAAAAGGAAAAAAACAAGAAACAGTAGGACTTTTCAATTACCCCATTCTACAGGCAGCCGACATTTTACTTTACTCGCCCGATCTTGTACCAGTTGGAAAGGACCAAAAGCAACATATAGAAATGACACGCGACATTGCTGTAAGCTTTAACAACACCTACGGCGAAACATTTAAACTCCCAGAAGAATACATTAAAAAAGAAGTAGAAGTTGTTCCCGGGACAGATGGACAAAAAATGAGCAAATCATACGGAAACACAATTGACATTTTCGCCACTGAAAAAGAATTAAAAAAGCAAATTATGACAATTGTCACCGACTCAACCGCACTCGAAAAACCCAAAGACGCAAAAACATGCAACGTTTATAAAATCTACAAACTATTGGCGAGTCCGGATGAAACAGCAGAACTAAAATCCAAATATGAAGCTGGCGGATTTGGCTACGGCGATGCCAAAAAGCTTCTCCTCGAAAAAATTCTCACCTACTTCGCAGAAGCCAGGGTAAAATATCAAGAGCTTAAGCACGACGAAAAACAAATCCACCAAATTTTGGAAGATGGCGCCTCAAAAGCAAAAAAAATCGCTGGTGCAAAATTGGAAGAGGTGAAAAATAAATTGGGATTAAATTTAAGAGATAATAAGAGATAAAATAAGAAAACCAAAACAAGAATTCTATAAAAAAATCTAACATCTGAATACCGCTGCATTTACTTAATCGAACCACGACAAATAATTATAATACATGCATTTAATTTGATAAATATCGAGCCAATATACACATTCCTGAATTTAACCACGGCAAATAATCATGGTATATGGATTCATTAAAAAAACCACCACTGCTGCACTTCCCGAATCCAACCACTGCATATAATTATGGTACACATACTTAAGTCATTCATATCAAAAAAACATCACTGCCGCATTTCCCGAATTTTCAAGTCGATTCCATTTAGCTCGCAGCCAACGCCATTGTGATTAAATTCATGATGCACCTTGCACAGGCCCACTAAACTTTTGTGATTTCGAGCTATAGCATACGGAATTTTATGGTGAAGTTCCTCAATAGGCTTTTTGCAGCCTTTATGCGAACAGCGCCCTTGAGTCCGCGCCCGCACCTCCCTCTCTTTCGCTTTGCTCACATACCTCGATTCAACTTCGCTATCCTCAAATTTTTCTGTGCAGAAACTTTCAACACTTTCATTTCGGCTTCTATCTGGGTTTTTCCTCAAATAATTTTGATTTTCTGCGCTGAAATTTTTACTTGTGACTTGCAACTTTTTCGCATCTTTCTGTCTGTTCGACTTTTCAACAGTGAAATTTCCTTTATCAGTCATCTCCGTAAGAATTCTGCGCAGAATTTCTTTATTGGAAAGTTTCTTGCCCATTTTGTTTTTCAACTTATTGAATAGATATTGCATCTGCTCATCAAGCTCAATAAACATCTTTTCTTTCGGGGCTTTCAATTTTCCACCATCTGATGACCGCATTTCTTTACTTAATTGTTGGACCGCCCTTGTACTCATGTGAGTTACTTTATCAACCAACATTTCTTCGTTTTTCGGTGT
>WJKE01000137.1 GCA_014729275.1 Candidatus Peregrinibacteria bacterium
CACCACCACATAAGCTAATAAATCAAACCAAAATTAGCTCCTATATCTATTAAATCATTGCCATCCAACAATCCGTCGTAAGTTGTATCCAGTTCCGCGTTATATTCTGCATCTCCAATCACACTGCCATAAGCTCTTGCAAGTCTTTCTATATCTTTACCATCTACTCTTCCGCTTCTATCGTTATCACCGCGAATTCCCCGACCATCACTACCTGAAATCAGCGCGGGATCAGAAGATACGGAATCTTTTACAGCCACGACCTGGTAAAAATATTCAATTCCCGGAATAAGGGAACTGGTATCCACAAAATTTATTTCACTTGTCTGTCCTATATTTTCATATATTCCGTTAACATTTTTTCGATTTATTAAATAATGATCTGCGCCTGAAACCGGTGCATCCCATTGCAATTCTAAACTCATATTCTCCACTCCTAAAGCAACTGACAAATTTGTGACAGAGTCAGAAACCGGTGTGCCAATCGAAAAAGTTCCCGAGTTATAAACTGCTGGAACATCTCCAAAAGAATCAGAAATAAAATTTTGACCGCTGAAGTCTAAAGAATAGCTACCCTCGCTTAATGCAATAACATTAAAATTGAGATTAAATAGATTCCCACTTCCGTCAATGCCGCTTTCCGGATTTACAAGGCGTGAAGCCCCTACAATTATTTTTCCCTCTTGATCATTCTCCTTTGCCGCGGAAAAAAATGTTTGCTCACCATCACCACTTAAAAATCCACCTTCTGTAGCAGAATTAAAACTCAAAACAGTTGGATCATATGAAATTTCAAAACCATACGCATAAAGATCAATCGCATTATTAATATCAACTGCAACATTTAAGTTATCACCGGTATTAACGAATGTAGGATTCGCGTTTATTAAAATTTCAGCACCACTACCCGAAAACACACTATTAATTGAGCCCGGGGTTCCCAAAATTGAGGTTCCCAGACTGGATAAACTCCCATTAGAGTCAACTGCATCAGCCCAATTAGCTTCAGAATCAACCGAAACTGCCGGGTCAATTCTCTCCATGCTTGCTTTTAAATCGGAATTGCCGCTATACCATGCCCCGCCTGATGAATTTACAGAATCAATTATTGTACCGCTTGAATCTTTTAGGGTTAATGAGTCCCCCGTATTCGCCAAAGACAAACCAATAAGACTATCAGCCGTATAGTTGCTGACACTTTCTTCACTATCTTCAATTAAAAAATACGAACGCGGCTCAATTACACCGGCTTCAATACAATAATTCGCAGAACCATTGTCATCGTCTATGCACCACCCGCTTAAATCTACAGTTTCCAAACTGTTATTGTATAGCTCAATCCACTCATCACTAGAGCTATCCATTGATCCTGCCCAGGCAATTTCATTAATTACTACATCACCCTGGCTATAAGCCAAAACACTATTTGCACGCAGCATGAAGAAATTTACTGACAGCGCCATTAAACTCGCCCACACAAAAATTTTTTTTGTATCTTTCATAATTTTACTTTTTAGAGGATAAAATTTTTCCTCGCGAGAAAAGTAAAATCAAACTATCTCAAACTCATTAAATAATTCTAAAATTTTTCTAAAATTTTTCTAAAAACTACTCAAGCTCAGTATTAGCCTTCTGCAAAAACTTAATCAGTACTTTTCCACCCGCCGGAATTGAACTTACATGCATTTTTTCATTCCTTCCATGCGGAAAAAGCCCGGCTGTCGGGCCCCAAACAAAAGCCTCGCACCCCAAATGCTTTACCGCAATACGAGCACTCGACGCATGAGGTTTATTCTGAAATTTTACAGCATCTTTACCATGGCATTCAGCTATTGAATCAGCCATCCTTTTTAAAACCCTGTTTTCACGTCTGGCAACCGGTCCGGGCTCAATACATTTCCAGTTATACTCAATATCCAGACCATATTCCTCGATAGTTTCCTCCATAAGCCTTTTTAGTTCCTCGAAATCAGCACCGGGAACTATTCGAATCATTAATTCCAAGTGGCCCTCCCCGGGCAAAGTTGTAGAATCGGGCTGACCGGTTTTTATAAATATTGGAATAATTTGATTATTAAAACCGGGTGCAGTTGTAAGAGGAAATTTTTTGCATAATTCTTCAATAATATAATTTTGAAGCTTTGGCAGTTCCTTGGTTAAGTTTGCTGACCTAACCGCTCCACCATGCCCGGCAACACCCTTTACAGTAATATGAATACTCATTGCACCTCGACTTTTATCCGCAATTTCACCAACCAATTCTTTTTCCGCATAAACTCCCTCACCATCAGGGTTATTGGTTCTTTCAAGCGCGACAAAAGTTTTATCACTTAAATCAATACTCTTGTTCCTGGCATATTCCAAAAATGCATTGGTACCTGTCTTGCGCCCCTCATAATCCTGCTCAGCCTGTTCCTCATTAAAAACAACAAGCATTCCCGGAACATTTTCAAACCGTTTATGCGATTCACCCAAAGCTTTTACACCCACCATGGTAGATCCTATCATATCTGCAGAAGCTCGCCCTTTTGTCCATTTTTGACCAAACCGATCAGTTATCACCCTTGGTACAAATTGGTCTTTATCCTGTGCTTCCGCCACATCCAAATGAGCCAGAAACATTGTATCGCTTTCACCCTTTGGAAGAATTTCAACATATGGATAAGGACCATCCAAATGCGCCCTATACGGCAAGCCCAAATCATGCAACACGACACAAAAATAATCAAAACTAGCTCGAATCGCCTCAAAACTGGTCTGGCATCCGGCACTAACCGCCCCAAAGCGTATCAAATTCATAGTTTTATCAATAACCCAGTTAGTCAATTTTTCATCCCACTTGATTTCGGAATCCGGCATTTCCGAATAATCAGGAGAATTACAAAAAACATCCGGAAGATTTAAATGATCCTCAATTTCAAGCCTGGTTACGCCCTTTATTAGCGCAACCTTACCCATTTCAGCCTCAGGAATCTCAGCCAAAGCATGAAGATACCCCTTAAGCCCCAACTCAACACGCATTTTATCTATCATATCCCCATCAGATAATTTCATCTCCTCATAATATCGCTTAACCACCTCATCATCTATATAGGCAAGTTCGTCCCGCTCACATTTTTCAAGCACCCTTTCCTGTTGAATTTGTTTCAGCATGGCTAAAGGATCTTCCCCGTCAAAACTTTCAGAAATCTTCATATCTTAATTTTAAGAAATATTTTTAAGCATATTCACGGCACTATCAGTTGCACTTGCGCTCACCCTTGCAAACTGCTCTTTACCTGGATGCATCATAAAAGATTCACCGGGAGCAAAAGCAAAATTAGTGATTTCAAACCTTTCCTTAACTGTAAGGGGGCGCTTTAGCGCCTTTTCCGCCTCCTCAATTGCAAGAATTTTTATAAAAGCATAATAGCTTACCCCACTCATCAAAAATGGCTGACCGCTATCCACAAGTGACTGCGACATTAATTCAATTTTTCTTCTCACCTCAGTTCCAACCTGACCAATTGCCTTAAACGGTCCCTCCGAAGCCTCCAAAAATGCCAACATCACGGATAAAGCCGGAACCGGTTTATTACCAGCCCTTGGGTTAGTCCTGCTTGCAGCCAATTTCACCGCATCAACCGCAGGCCCCTCCTCGCCTAAAGCCACACTCCATGCAAGTCTATCATCAGAACGATGCCATTTTGTACTTCCCTCAATAAATACCACATGGCCCATTTCTTCTTCACTCAAATCTTTCCTTAATAGAGCCATATTCACAGTTGGTTCCGGTGCAAGCGCCCCATAAAAATTGTCTACCCAAACCGGAATTCCATATTCTGCAGCCAATTTTATTATTTTTACCAATTCTTTATGAGGAATTGATAAGCCGGGATTTCCCGGAGTTGAAATAGCGATATAAGGTATAGTCAGTGACCTGGGTACCTTCTTGGTTGCGCAGAATTCAATCGCTCGCTCCAGCTCTTTAGCGGTTGAAATTCCAGATTTCGGATCCGGCGCAGCATACACCAAATCCTGCAATTTATAAGCATTCCCCGACTTGCCCGAAAGCATTGGCCCGGCATACCCCGGCCAATCAGCAAAAGTTGTTAAACCGGACATATAATCAGGATGAAAATCTTCAAGCAAATCAACATGCGCCCTGTGCAAATCATCAAAAAGCTTTCTGCCAGAAGTTTCCATCGCAAATGTAATTTGATCTCCTTCATCCAGTAGTAAATGCTTTTTCAGTGCATCAGTAATTCTTCCATCCATTTGAGCACCTACATAATTTTTATCAATGCCAACAACTGATTTGATTTCTGATTCAATTTCTCCAGCCCTTTCGTCAATTTTAGTATTTTCAACACGCCTGTCATTTTCGTCGCGAAGCGCACCCCTATCTCCCTGAGTATGAGTTAAGTCAAGCCCACCAATTTTTGCAGCAGCCTCTTTTATTTGAGGCATACCGGGTGGCGCGTCATCAAGTGTCCTTCTTACAGGCCCAATTTCATTCAATTCCTCTAATGTCTCTTCCATTCCCACCATTAGATTTCTATCTCCACTTGGTTCAAAATTCGGATCCGTCCAAGCGTTTTTATGATTTTCCATTTTGTTTGTTTTTAATTATAGGAGAATGAAGTTAATAGCATTCCGCTTTTAAGTAAATAGAATTGAACTTTACAAAATAAAATTTTTGAGTACTTTTGGCTTAAAAATATATTAATTTTTATGGTAAAGGGGAAGGGAAAAGTGTATTTGGGGGGGAGAGGTATGAATACCTCTAAGAAGCGACAAATGATCTTTTAAAGATCTTGAAGATCGCATTATTGATATGAATATTGGGCTTATAAACTCGACAAAGATTCAAGCTACAAAGCCAGGTAATTGATGATCTAAGCTATGAGGTCCACGAGCAAATTCACACTTCTTTTAATATGGGGATGGGATTTTTTCTATCGTGTATATCTCTTTAATTACAGCAAAACACTACCTAAATCCCTTTATTTTAGGCAGTATCCCTGGTGGGTCGGATGGGAATCGAACCCATGACCCTCAGCTTAAAAGGCTGCTGCTCTACCGACTGAGCTACCGACCCTAATTTTTTTAGCCCCAACATTCTATTTACTGTCTTTAATAAAAGCAAGGAATTTTTTTTTATTCCCGAGTGTAAAGACTATGAATAAGAAATGAAAGAGCTGGCAATGAAAATAAAATATAACTATTTGTAAGAAGAAACCTGATAATCCTAGACTTGGAATACATGGACCAAAGGGCTGTCCCGGTTAAATCTCCTCCTCCTCCAATTAATGAAACACCGCTAACAAATACCAAAATACAGCTAATTATTAATCCCGCACTCATCACTGAATAAAGAATAAGAAGCATAATCCTTATTGGAGCAGACCTATCATCAACTGTGCTAACACGGAAAGCACCTCTTACTGCGTATAAAATTACTAGCGACACAAAAATCATAACTTTTACAAAAATAACAGCTTCCTGCTCACTACCAACAGATGCAAGTTGCAATAGTTTCATGAAAAGAGCTGATCCACCTAAATATTCACCAACAAGATTTCCGCTTGCATCAGCAGCAATAGCCGCAACGTAAGTTCCTAATATAACCTTTAAAGTATTATCGCGACCAATAATAAAACTGTATGCAACAATCACAACAAAGAACACCATTATAAACAGATCCCAAGAGAGCTGAATGTTCATATTTTAGGAATGAGAAAATATCACTACTAACTTTAATAGTTTATCAGGGGGATTGCAATGTTTTATGTTTTTTTCTACCAGAATCCACCTTTTTTTAGATCAAGATTGGCTTCTTGAGCAAGCTCACCATATAATTCTTTTTCTTTTTTCGAAAGTTTTTTGGGGATTTCTATGCGAACCTTTACCAAGTGATCCCCGGTCCCGTTTCCACCAATTCGTGGAACACCTTTTCCGCTGAGTTTGAATACTTTTCCATCCTGAGTTCCGGGTGGAATTTTAATTTTCATGGGGCCATAAAGGGTTTCAACTTCTTTTTCATCACCAAGCACAGCCTGCACCAGATGTAATGGAAGTTCAGTATGAATATCCGACCCGCTTCTTACATAAATTTTGCTTGGCTTAACCTGCAGATTCAGATAAAGGTCACCATTTGGTCCGCCTTTTATTCCAGCTTCACCATTCCCCGAAAGCCTTATTGTAGAACCGTTATCAACACCCGCGGGAATTTTTACCTTTACACGTTCCTTTTTTCTTACTCTGGATGAGCCATGACAAACCGTACATTTTTTTTCAGGAACATTTCCTGTTCCATCACACATATCACAAACATGAGTGGTTTTAACCTGTCCCAAAATTGTATTGCGAACGCTGTTTACCTGGCCTTTTCCATCACAACTTGAACACTTAATCATTTTGCTGCCGGGTTCTATGCTTGTGCCATTACAGTTATCACATTTTGCAGCCTTGGTTATTTCAAGTTCTTTTTCCGTGCCAAATACAGCTTCTTCAAAACTAACATTGATGGTGGTTTCTATGTCAGAACCACGCATCTTGCCACTTCGTCGTGCAGATCCGGCAGTGCTTCCCCCCCTTGCCGCACCACCAAAAAAAGTTTCAAATATATCCGCAAAACCGCCTCCACCACCAAAATCAAAATTTGAGAAGTCAAAACCTTGGGCTCCACCGCCAAAACCTGCTCCAGCTTGCCCACCGGCAGTTCCAAAAGTGTCGTACTGGTTTCTTTTTTGTTTGTCAGAAAGGATTTCGTAAGCCGCATTTATCTCCTTAAATTTTTTTTCAGCCTCTTTGTCGCCTTTATGTTTGTCCGGATGCCATTTTAAGGCAAGTTTTCGGTACGCGGATTTTATATCCTTATCGGAAGCATCTTTTTTAACACCTAAAATTTCATATAAATCGGTCGCCATAAAAAAATCTTATTAACTTTTATAAGTATACATAGTATTTTTAAGCTTGTCTAGCACTCTATAGGGGAGAGTGCAAATTTCATGTAGATAAAAACTTGCCCTGATTCATATCCTAAGCTAAAATTGCGCTTGAAATAAGACATGGCGCCATCGTCTATCGGCTAGGACGCTGCCCTCTCACGGCGGAAAGAGGGGTTCGATTCCCCTTGGCGCTACCATGGATACTGTATAAAGAATAGGAAACAGTAGCCTTTTTAGTGCATTAGAAAGAGGAAAATGTATTCATAAAAAC
>WJKE01000013.1 GCA_014729275.1 Candidatus Peregrinibacteria bacterium
TTGCGTTTACAAAACTTAAATCCGGATCAAGTTCATAGGCCGCTTCACGTTCTATATCTCCGTAAGCTGTTCGTTCAATTTCTAAGTAGTCACAAACAAGGTCGTCTTCAGGGATTGATACCGGAGTTTTACAATTATCCCATGGTTCTCCATCTTCATTAAATGCTCTAATGATTATATTTCCCGTTCCGACGTAATACATCGAGCTGAAAGTGCCGCTCGAGTTTAAATTTTGAGTAACGGTGGTTCCCGCCTGCGGTCTATATTGTATTCCGTTATATCTATAGAATATTCCATTTGGATCGTCAGTAGTATATGAAAGGTAGGTTCCTTCAGGAGTTCCGGCAGGGTCAAAGCCAAGATCAACTGCCATTTCCCAAACTTTTTGGCCGTTAATTGTTGCATCAGCTTCTGAGAAGCCTAGTCCCATAAGCAGGCAAACTCCTACTTCTACTTCGGGCTCAAAAGTTAATGGAAATTCAGCTGTACATACTTCCATGTTCCTTTCCTCTACCGGTATAGATGAGTCTACAAACTCAACTCTTATACTGTGGTCTTCAAGTGTTCCGGGAACATAGTATACAATGCCGTTTTCGTCCGGACTCATTGTCATTGTTTGGCCGAATTGGGCAGTGTTTAGGTCGCCAATATGATTTTCGCTTAAGAATTTATAAAATCTTCCTGTTGAATCGTCTGTGAACCATCTAAAGTAATAGTCGCTTCCTAGGTCTGTAGTCTCCCAAGATAATCCGTCTACATAAACTATGTATGCAGGGGTATCTGTGAAGGGGAGTGTTGTTTCTTCAATGTGAGCTTCAAGCTCTGTACATATATTTTGATCAATCGTTGTTTCTGTTATTGTAAAGCTTACTTCACAGTCTGCTTCATCTGTACCGTCTGTGCTTACAGTCATTACATTGCTTCCTTCTTGTGTTGCAAAGAAGTAAACCGGTGTTCCGTATGGGACTGTAATAGAATTTAGCCCTGTACAGCTTGCTTGCCCACCTACCGGATTAGGCTGTAGATCGCCTGGGCTTGGTTGTGCGGGATCTGTTGCGGCTAGTACATCGGCTTTTAGGTATCTATTTATATTAGTTTTTTCTTGTGCAACTAATTTGTTCGAAATGGCTGTGCCGATTAGTCTGTTGTTTACTAATCTTACGGTAGGTCCCATTTCATATGCGGTTGCCTCTTGATTAAGATTTTGTTCCCAATCTTCACAACCGTCAGTATCTAGTTTAAAGAATCCGTGTCCGCTTTCTACAGAGTAGGTTACTGTTCCATCAGTACCTTCAAATAGGCTTCCCATGTTTCCGTATGCAGAAGCATTTAACTCAGTATATGTTCCTACCGGGATAGGTGTTCTGTAGTTTACCTCAATATCTTCACAATAATATTGGAAGTTTAAAGTCGTTGAACATCCTTGGTAAAAGGTTGGGCTATCCGGGTAGCTTCTGTATGTTCTTACTTGAACTGTACCTTCACCTGAGTAGTAAATTGTTGTTGGATTAACTCCATATTCCATTATATACCCCTGATTTCCACTTAATGGTAGAGTTTCGGTTATTTCTAAGTATTGTCCGTTTGAGAGTCTGTAGAATTTTCCTGCTCCGCTTGTGATTTCAAATTCCAGGTGAGTTCCGTCCGGAACTTCATTTCCTGCGCCAAAATCAAGGCCGGGAATTATTTTTACTGCGGATTTTCCACCAATTGTAACGATTTCTTTTGCAACTGATAGGCCTTCGCAGGTTAATGATTGGCTAGGAGGTGCTACTACTTTTAGGTCAAATTGTAGTAGCCCTACATATGGTTCACATGCATAAAAATCACCACTGGAACCTTTTAATTCTGTAGTTTCTCTTGCTCCTTCATCATATGTTGATAAAGGCATTCCTCCGTTTGAGAAGAAATTTTCAACATTGTTCGGCTCAATTTGCACCCAAAGAGGAGTGCCATCCGAAGCTTCGTCAATATCTACATAGTAGAATTGTTCAGAATTTTTATCGAACTCCAAAACCAAATCTGCATTGTTAGCTGGAGTTACGTTTACTCCGTTAGTAACTGCTGCAAGTTGATTAAAATTATTGATTGCATTGTCTGACCAGATGTTAGCGTTTAGATTAGTTGTTTGAGTTAGATCAAACGTTTTTACGCCATTTTCTGTGGTCCATGTCCCTGTCCCTGTACTTGGGATTAATGATGTTTTAGTATTTTTAGATGTAGTATTTATCGCTCCATTTGTTGCGTTGTATCCAACGCCGTTTTGGTTGAAACATGGGTCACCATTATTATGGATGTACATTAGGAAGGTAATTACGTCACCTTCCTCAACTACTGCATTATTTGAGTAGTCTGCCCATACAGGTTCATAGGTCGGATTACTTTGAAGATCGGCTTTTTTAAGGACTGCTGCCTTTAAAAAGTCTCTTTCATTAACGAAAAGTGGAGAGAAGTATGGGTCTATTCCCATAAGTTCACCGTCGTTATTGTAAGCTTGATCTCCTGATGATGTAACTGCCCAGGAATCTGTATAGTTGTTGAAAGAGGGGAAGCAAAGTCCGTTAGGATAATTTTGTCCTGCAGGGGGATTTGATGAATCCCTTGTAATACCATTTAGTAAGTTTGGATTTGTACCGTTGGCATTACAGCTTCCGGATGTATTTGAATTCCATCCATCATTTGCTCTTTCACAGGTGTAGGTCTCCGGCCCATGGGCCAGAGCACTAGAAGTGAAAATTGTTGTGATTGCCATGAGGCTAATCAGTGCGATAAATACTTTTTTCATTTTATTTTTTGTTTATGTTTTTATTTATAATAATAAGGTATTATCTATTTCTTGACGGACCGCTTGTTCCTGCGTCGGGAGTTCCGGTATTGCTATCTGCACTGCCGGTTGCTCCTCTTCTTGATGGCCCTTTACGCCCGATTGCCCTTCCAGAATGTTCAGTTTCTAAGTCAGCTCTTGGGCGTCCTTTTCCTTCATTACCTGGGTACTCCCTTCTTGGTTTTCCAACTTCTTCTTCAGGGATGTCCGATTCCTTTGTTCTGATTCCAAGTGCTGTTGTTAGTTCTGCGTAGACTTTTCTTGGTTCTACATCAACTACGTCGGTTGATTCGTTGTAGACTGATGTTATGTATTCGGTTGTTCTTGAAATTCGGATTGTTCCTTTTTCCATTAGATAGAAACTGTCGTTTGAACATTTTGTGAATGCTCCACCAACGATTTCTGCGTTCATGTTAATTTCTACAGTTACTCCATTTACGGTTTTGCTGAAAGTTTCGCCTCTTAATTCGGCTGATCTAATTTCTTGTACAAGGGTTCTGAATTCTTTTACGGCCTCTTTGTAACCATTTATTCTTATTGCTTCCGGTATTTCATAAATTTCTGTAATCTTTGAGTAATTTTCCGGAGAAGTAAGAAGCAATGCTGCTGAAGAATTCGCAATTTTCATTGCAAGCGGAGAGCGTAGGAATTCTAGGTCGTCTTCAGGTAGGGGGCTTGCAATCTCCAGTATTGCCCTTGCCATTTTCCTATTAATTTCCGGTCCTTCCGTTAGGCTATAACGGTTTTGTGAAATTCTTAAAAGTCCATATTCTGAAATCAGATTGGCTTCTTTTTCAGTTTTAACATAGTGGGGGACAAAGGATAATGCTCTCACACTCTTGTCTTTTTCGTATTTTCTTGTTCCCATAAATAGCATTGCACCTTGAGGGATTTCACTTGTATTAAGTTCAGTGAAATTGAATGTAGGATCATTAAGTTTTGCGAATAATGTTCCTTTACCAGGTAGATCATCTGGTCGACCGTAAGTGTCTGTTAGTAGTTTTTCTACTGCTTGCTCTGCTGTTAGTTCAGTTTCGCCGATTGAGTCTAATGCTTTTTTAAATTCCGGTTTCAGTAACTCTTTATACCAATTAATACGTTTTTCTACGGTTTTCTTTAGTCCTTTATTTATTCTTTCAAGGCTTTTTCCAGCTAGTTTTTCTTCATCATAAAGTGTTGTATAGAATTTGTTTAATAGATGAACAACTGCTGTATTTGCTTCACGAACATTTAAATTCTCCAAACCAGATTCATCTCCATACTTATATATAAGACGCATGATGGCATCAGTTTGATCTGTAACTTTTTTAAAGTCTTCTCTAAATGATTCGTTGGCAAACATTTTGTCCAGACCTGCGTAAAGGTTTGTTCTAATTTCTGCACCGAATTCATCATTTTTAACTCCGTCAATTACTTCTGCTCTTTTTTCATAATTTGATCCCATTTGGTCAAGTGTTTCCTGGCTAAAGCCGGTAGATTCAATTCTGTATGCAGAGTAATCGGTTGAATCCAGGGTATCACCGTATCCATCGATCTCCATAATATTATCTTGCCCTAATTCGTGTCTTCTACCATTTTCCAATCTCCATTCTTCATTCATCATTTTTTCAAAATATGATCCTTCGTTTTCTACAGTCCATTCAACGCCACGACCACCAGCCATTGATGAAGATGTTCCAATCCAAATTCTGTCCATAATATTTGCCCGACCATCGTTCGGTTTGTATGGTTTCGTAAATCTTTCTCTACTAACATTTAGCCTTCCGATATCTCCGTCTAAAATGATGCGATTTCCATCTCTAATTACTGCAAGTTCATCAAGTTCCGGGTCGATGTGTAGTTGAAAGTCTTTGTAGTCCGGATTTAGTAGTTGAAGTTCTACTTTTCCAGATCTTAATTCTCGTAGTTTTAATTCAGATTTATATAACTCCTTATTATAGTCATCCATATTTCTTGCTCTCAATTTGCTGAAATCAATTTTTTCAGATGGGCCAAGGACAAGAAAATCTCCGTATTTATCCATGTACATGTCAGCGGTTTTTTCAATGAATTTTATTTTTTCAATTGTTGCCGCGTTTTTCATTCGTTTATCAACTTCTCGCATTGATATTGTTTCCGCATATAAAGAAGCTTTTTTTCTGTCATATACGTTCACTGTTGCTGACCCCAGGTTAAACCCTATTGAAGGTACTATGTAAGGTGGTGCAACAGTTACACCAAAACCAATTGAGCTTACAATTGGTAAACTTGCTTCTTTAACTGCAAGCCTATCAATTTGAGATTCAATTGCTTCTACGAATTTAACTTTTATTCCGTTTGGAATGCTATCCATTTCGTAGCCTGCTGCAAGGAGCTGCCCTTCTAATGTTTGCCAAGCTCTCTTATCTCTTTTAAGTAATTCGAATTTTTTATCAGTTGCATTTTTAGGAAGGTATTTCCAGTCTTCCCATAGCTTTTTGTAATTTGTTTTTTCTTTCATTTCTGTTCTGCTTCTTTCAATTTCACCTTCTACGTTCCAGCTTGCCCTTAGCCCCAGACCGCCGGTTGGTTCTAGCGAGCTCCAATTCCACTGCACTCCTGTGAGTGTGCTTATGTCTACATAATCGGTTTTTGCGGTTTGGCTTGCTCCAACTCCTATACCAGTTAAAGCTATATCCATTCCAGCACTGGACTCAACATAATCATCTTTATATATTTCGTATCCTACTCCAAGTACCGGATTTACCGGCATATCGGGAGAAAATGTCATTCCAACTACCATTGAAAATCCTTCATCAAGTGGAAGGGAAGTTCCAACTCCAACACCAACTCCATCAAACGTAACTTCGTTGGTATCTTTATCAATTGTAATTGCACCTCCTGCCATAAAGTTGAAAAGCCTTTTTGCTTCTCGTACAGAAGACTCAGGAATTCCATCTTTTAGCATTTTATTAAGTAACATCCTTTCTGCTTGTGATGTGTCTTCTAGTATCTCAGGATTTGATTTGTATTGTTCTTCAAATGTAAGCTGTTGATCCAATAAATAACCTGCCTGGAATGCACGTCTTTGTTCTTCTGTAAAGTTTTGACCTTGTGTCATATCTGTAATTTGCAGTTCTTTTAATTTTTTCTGATATTCTTCGTCTGTTTTAAATGTTTTTCCTTCAATGTTTCTTTCCTGAAGGTAGATTTGCATGAAACCGTATTTAATTAATCGGTTTACTTCGTCTGTAACTTTGTCTCTGTTTAAGATTGCAATTCCTTCAGGGTTAATGCCGTAAAGCCCTTTTTCTTTTTGGTTGATGAACAGTCTGTATGCAGATTCTTCGTCTGTTGCTCTAAGGAATGCTGATCCTTGATCTATGTATGTTGTGTTTCCGTCCATATCTGCGAGCACAGGAGTTTCGTTTTTTGATCCATTGATGAATGCAATAAATTCTTCCCATGAACTTGGCGGAGTGCCGGTGTAAGCAAATAGTTTTGTTAGGTTTTTTCTTACTTCTTTTTGCTCACGAGTGTATGGGGTTTCTTTTTGTTCTTTTTTCTCAACTTTTCCTGCATCATATTCAAGTTTTGTCATTTCTTCCATAAGCCTGATTGATGGCTCAAGTATTTGATTGAAGATGATTGAAAGTCTGTATTCCTCAGCTGAAGTTAGAGTTCTTTTTGCGTTTAGTCTTTCAAATTCTTCAAAAATTGCGTCGCTATCTTTTTTTAATTTTCTGTCCAGTGCAATATTTGGAAATCCTTTTGCGTGTTTTACAACGTCTGCAAAAGTAATTTCACTATTTGACCATTCGGAAATCATTGCAGCGGCTGTACGTGGACAGGCTTCTTTATAGATACCAAAACCTACTAAAATGTTTGTTACGTTGTCGTTATTTCTTAATTTGTTCCAATTTGCTTCAATTTCTTCTTGGCTCCATGATCCAAGTGGTTCAGGAAGTTGGAAAGTTTTATTTGCAAATCTTTCTGTATATTCAAGAAGTTTTTGTCTACGGATTTCGGATGATCTTTCAGGTGCTTTTTCTCTGGCCACTGTTTTTGTTTTTTCTTTAAATCTTATGACTTCTCTTTTTGAGTCTATTTTTCCTTCTTTGATGTTTTCAATTTGTTCCTGAAGTGCATTTGGTTTTGGTTTCCCGTTTTCAATAAGGGTTCCGTTGAATTTTCCATTGTTTTTTGTCCATACGAATTTTTCACCTTCTACTTCGAATGTAACAGCCCCAATTTTTGTATCAGGGATTCTTTTTTTCAAGGCTGCACCCATTTTGTTAAGGCGTGTCTCAATGTAGTACGCGTTTGGAGCGTCTTCGTTTAAAACTTGAATAGCAAAGTTTTTTGCTTTTAATAGCGCTTTAAATTCTCTGTCTGAAATTGAGTCTAGCCTTTCGTTCATTGATATTAGGGATTGTTCTCCTTCACGTTTGCCGGTTACAGCAAGTGCAGTAATTTCAATCCCTTCTTTTTTGAGGGCGTTTAGTCGTTCGTTGAGATTTTCGGGTATTTCGATTTTTTGTGGAGCCTGAGCTTCTTCCTCCCCTTCGTCTGGGGCTTCAACCGTTTCTTCTTTTTCTTTTGGACTGGCTTTTAGCTCATCAATTTGTTTGAAAATATATTCGTTAGAGGCCCTGTATCCTTCAATTTTTTTCGCATAGGAAGGATCAGTAACGTCCATCAGGTGTTCGTAAATTACAAGCAGTGCCTCATTTGGGGTAGCTGCTTTTAAAATTTTATTTTCTATTTCTGTATTTCTTCTGAAGGATCTCTTGGCAGTTACTCTTTGTCCGTTTTGCAGTCTGTGAGAAGTAGTAAATTTGAATGATTTTTTATCAAGAGTAACAAGTTGATCCATTTGTGTTCCAAGTTGATCCAGTTTGTATCTTAGTAATCTATCTTTGTTATTGTTTAAATTTTCGATAAATGCATCAAGTTTTCCTTTGTTTTCATGTTCATCCATGTAGTTTAGCACTTCCAATAACCCTGCTGAGCTAATTTTGTTTAGAGCTTTTTTATTCTTTTTGTTTGCGAGAGTTTCTGAAAGTTCGCGCAATTTATCGTTTTCAATGCAGTAGCTTACTGTTTCTGCCAAAGCTTTTTCTGAAAGATTGTTGAAGTTTTTTAAAAGAGACGAAAGTAATTCTGTTTTTTTGTTTTCGTTTAGTTCGCAGTTCAGTAATACTGATTGAGTGGTCCAGTCTATTTTATTTAAAGTTTTTTCCTTGAGGATCCTGTCAAGATTTTTGGCTTCGAGCCTTTTGAGCATGTCTAGATTTCTGTCTAAAGTCAGTTTATCGAAGATTTTTTCAATTTTGTCCTTTTGGTCACTTGTTGATTCGATTAGTGCGTTTATTGATTTTCCATTATTTACACATGAATCAATCAATATGTTGAATACTTTTTCGTTATCTTTAAGGCTTTCAACAAGTTTAGCTGTTATGGATGAATTTAGATCAATGAAATAAAGCAAAGTCAAAAGGTTTTTGTAGGTTTCGTCGTTCGCTTCTTTGTTGGCAAAATCGATTAGCTTGTTTATATCTGATTCGTTTAGCTTTGAAGCCATGTTCGCTTTTGTGAGTGCATTAAATGCTTCAAGCTTTTTTGAATTTGAATCTGAATTTAAATTTTCAAGATGTTTTTCAATGTCGCGGTTGGATTCTTCTTTGCTTTCTGCCAGTACTGAAGCTGTTTCTTCTGTTTTTTCCATTCTTTTACTTCGGTTTCTTCGTACACGTTCCATAACTTTCTGTCTTCTTTTTTCAGCTTCAAGTTTTGCTTTATCAACTTCTTGAGCTTCGGTTTGCTCGGGTTCGTTTTGGTTAACAAGCCTGTGTTCTTTTAGGCTCAAAAGTTTGGAAAATACTTTTTTGAAATTATTCATTTTTTGTTTTTTAATATTTATTTTTGGGTCTTGGAATTTTAAGATTCAAAACCATTACTATATTATACCAAAAACGCCTATTAAGGTCAACTTAATAAGGGCGGTTTTTGTGAAGGGGAATAATTTGGCTAACCCTGGCTTATTTTACGGCTTTTTTTGATGTCTGAAACCAGAGAGCTTTTTCTATTCTTATATTCTGAAAAAATATCGGCTTTTAGTGGGAAGGAAAATTTTGTATTTTCATTTAATATACAGGTGAGATATTTTTGATTATTTTTTAAGTGGGGTGTGAATGATAATTTTTCAGGCTGAGTCTCAATTAGTTGTGCTAAAAATTCTTCCGGCATATTTTCAAAAAAACTTTGTGAGATAGATGAAGAAATATTTTCAGGAAGTGAGGTGGATAAATTTTTTTGTAAAATTTTGAAAAGGAGTTCTTTTTCTTCGCCTTGGTTGGCGTATGCCAGTAGTTCTAGAGAAAGGGTGAAATCCTTTAAATCAAGCTGTTCTATTTGTTTTTCAAGTTCTTCAAATTTTTCAATTTTAAA
>WJKE01000138.1 GCA_014729275.1 Candidatus Peregrinibacteria bacterium
ATCCGGATTTTGCCCTATTAATTCTTTAACCTCCCTTTCTTGCTCACTAATTATAATTTTATGTCCCCCCTTATAAATCCCCATCTTTTCGCTGAGAATTTCCTCATAAGTATTTCCAAGTTTATCTGTATGTTCCTTCTCAACTCTTGTCAAAATTCCAAGCTCGGGAAAAATTATATTGCTTGCATCCTTCTTCCCCCCCAGTCCAACTTCAATGACGGCATAATCAACTTGTTTGTCAATAAAATATTTCAACACTGCGGCAGTACACAGTTCAAATCTTGTAATTTCGGATAGATCTGTCTTATACGAAATTTGTGTAAAAATTTTTGCAAATTCTTTCTTACTGATTTTTTCCCCATCTACAACAAAATAATCCCTATAATCATTCATATAAGGGGACATAAAAAGCCCGGTACAATACCCCATCTTACTTAAATAATCAGAAAACAATTTTGCCACAGTACCCTTTCCCTTAGAGCCGGCAATATGAATAAACTTAACACCGCTAAAATCAATTTCCGCCTCCTTAACAAAACGCCTCAAGCGGCTTAAATCAAAGGACTCGTCATCATAATTAAAATCATTCAAGTCCTCATAGGCTTTAAATTTTTTAAGATAAGAAAGTGTTTCCTCAAAATTCATAAAGTCTGATATATTATTAGAGATAAAAGTATAGCAAAATAAAAATGTTTAGGAAGAAAAAACGCATTGGCCGATACAGGCCAAAGAGACGCATTCAAAAGAAAAAAATCAAATCCTCAAGATCGCGCGAAAGAAGTACTCGCTCAAACTTTTATAAATTTCTCTTTATCATAATTGTAGCAGCTTCCGTGTATCTGATTGGATTTTCCTCATATTTCAAAGTAAATGAACTCAACTACCTAAATTCCGGACCGGAAACCGAAGGGCTCTCTCAACAAATTTATGATGATTTAAAAGATTCCCTCGGCAAAAACATTATCTTCCTCGATACAAACGAGCTTGCAGATAAAATTATTGAAAAATATCCCGAATTGAGCGAAATAACTCTAAATAAAAACTACCCCTCAACCATTGAATTTAGTTTCGCGGAATTTCCGCTAAGCGCAAACATAATAAACGAAACCACCAGTATCAAAAAGAACTATATAATAAACTCCATTGGATACGTAATGAAGGAAGACTTCGAAAATCCAAATCTCTCCTACATCAAAATTAAATCCGACGAACCCATAAACATTGAAAAACCGGTAATAGAAACCGTAAAACTTAAATACATTCTGAATACAATAAAATATTTTGAAGACAAATTCGGCATGATTGTACAAGAGGTCGAATATAAGCCCATACCGCGCGAAATTCATCTTCTTACTGAAAAAAACTTCTACATTTGGCTGGATATTCAAAGATCCGCTAAGGAGCAGCTGGATAAACTTAAAAAAGCACTTGTAAAACTGGACATATACGAGGAAGACCTGCTATATATTGATTTAAGGATACCAAGTGTGGATGGAGATAAAATATTCTTTAAACGCAGGTAAAATGATTTGGACATTTATTGGAATTTTAGTGGGAATCATCTTGGGAATAAGCTTAAACTACTCAATTCCCATTGAATTTATTAAATACACAGCAATTCTGATAATCGGCATAATCGATTCGCTTTTGGGGGCGATAAAAGCGGAAGTATCAGGCAAAGCAACAAAAGATAAGTATTCAACACTAATATTTACGAGCGGCCTGCTTACAAACATTCTCCTTGCGCTGGGGATCACTTATTTGGGTGAACATTTGGGGCTGGAACTTTATTTGGCTGTAGCAGTGGTTTTCACATTTAGAATCTTCAAAAATATCGGAAAAATCCGCAGATATGTACTTGGCAAGTGGATTAATAAACAACGCAGCCACACTACTTAAAACTGAATGAAAACATTGCGAAAACAATAAAAATTTGGTATAATTTAATAAATACAAAAATAAAATTAAATAAAATGTCTCAAAGTTCTAAGCTTGCTTTAATAAAGGAATTACTCGAATCTGCCGAATCTAATTTGCGATCTGCCAAACAGGTTGTGAATGAATTAACAGGTTCTAAAGGTAATTCTATCTATAAAAAAATGGCCAAAGAAGTGGAGCCAAGTGAAGATGGTGAAGAAGGTGAAAAAGTGGTCGAAGGCGTGTTTAACGGCCAAACAATGATTGATGGAGATGGAAAAACCTATCCGGTACCGGCAAATTACGCCAGTAAGTCAAAACTGATACCTGGAGATGTTCTTAAGTTAACAATTAATCCGGACGGTTCGTTTGTTTATAAACAAATTGGTCCAATTGAAAGAAAAAACATAATCGGAACACTTACCTTTGAAGACGGGCAATACAAAGTTATTGCAAATGGTAAAGCATATAATGTTCTGCTAGCTTCTGTTACTTATTTTAAAGGTGAAGTTGGCGACAGCGTAAGCCTGATAGTCCCGGAACTGGAAGAAAGTGAATGGGGAGCTATTGAAAATATCCTTCCTCAAGAAGAGGAAGTTCCTACTGATTAATATTTTTTACTATGCCAGATCAAGATTCAAAAAATTCATTCAATTTAAACACAGAAGATGGGGCTAGCCAGCCTCAAACGCCTCAACCTGCAGAAACAAGTCAAAACCCTTTAAATACAGGGAATGGCGTGCCGGGTACTCCCCCACAAGTACCTGAAGGAAATACGGGAGAGCCACAAGTAGTTACACCGAAAGACGAGGCCGCTGGTCCAGCCGAATCTCCTACACCCGCAAAACAAGCACCGGCACAACCCAACGCTCCTCAAACTACACCCGCAGAACAAACACCGACACAACCCAACGCTCCTGCAACAAATCAGCCGCAAAACCCTAATCAAGTTTCACAAGCGGATTTGGATAAACAACTGGAACAAGAACTTGAAAAAGCTGTTCCGGCAACAGAGGCACCTGAACAAAAATCTAATACAACAAAATACATAATTATTGGAGTTTCAGTAGTAATTTTACTAGGACTCGCATACTTTGGCTACAGTTTCTTAACCGGAGATGATAACACACCGGAACAAGTTGAAAGCACCACTCCTCCACCAACAGTAGAGTCGCCATTTGCAGAGACTGAAGAAGAAAGTACGGAAAAAGAAACCGTAGAGGAAGAACCCACAGACGAAGACCTTAATGGCTCACCATCAGAAGAAATGGAAGAACTTGAAGAAGTAATTGAAGAGCTTGAAGAAGACGTAAATGAAAATCCTCCGGGTTTGACTTTGGATACGGAAACATCTGGCCATGAAGTTAGCGACGAAGAAGTATCAGACGAAAGCGTTGACGAAGAAATAAGCGAGGAACCTGCAGAAGAAACAACAGAGGAAACCATCAATGAAGAACCTTCTGACACCACTGAAGAAGAGCCCTTAATCAGACGATAAAGTCAATAATTTGGCTTATTAAAATAAATACCACCTATAATCCCGGACCGGTCCCGAATTGAATTGGCGTTATGTTACCATAACAAAACGCGCAGTTTGCTCGTGCGATCATTTTTCGCTTAAATTAAATGGATCATCCATCTCGACTCTTGAAAAAAACCCAAAAAAATGCTATAATATCTAGATTAAAATATAAATAAAAACAGATGGCGGTTAAATTGGCGAAAATATTCAGAACAGCTGTCCAATATAATGCTTCGGATATATTTATTTCTACAGGTACAAAGCCTACTCTTCGTATAAATGGCGAACTTGTACAAATCTCGGATCACCCTGATCTTACGAAAAAAATGGCTGAAGACTACTTGTTGGAAATAATGACAGCAGATCAAAAAGCTCGATTTCAAAAAGCTCTTGACCTGGATTTTTCTATCGAAATTGAAGATATTGCCCGTTTTCGTGTAAATATGTTCGTTCAACGAAAAGGTATTTCCGCTGTATTTAGGCTGGTAACATCAGACATTCGAACTATTGAAGAACTGGGACTTCCGCCTCAGGTAAAAAAAACAACTCAATTCAAAAACGGCCTTGTGATTGTAACCGGTCCAACCGGATCAGGTAAAACAACCACTTTGGCTGCACTCATCAATGAAATCAATAAAAATCAAAAAAAACATATAATTACAATTGAAGATCCTATCGAGTTTACTCATCAAAACAAATCTTCAATGATCCAACAGCGTGAAGTGGGAAATCACACACATAGTTTTCAGGCTGCGCTTAGATCTGCGCTCCGTGAAAACCCCGATGTAATCCTTGTAGGTGAGATGCGTGACCTTGAAACAATTTCGCAGGCAATTACAGCTGCGGAAACAGGTCACTTGGTATTTGCCACTCTTCATACCAGTGGATGTGCCAACTCAATTAACCGTATTATCGATTCCTTCCCTGCCAGTCAGCAAAATCAGGTTCGAGCGCAATTATCCGAATCGCTTGAAGCGGTTTTCTGGCAAACACTTATTCCAACTAAAGACGAAAAAGGCCGAATTGCGGGGCTTGAAATAATGTTTGTAAATAACGCAATCGCAAACATGATCCGTAAAGGTAACACTCACCAAATCAACTCAGTAATCGAAACATCTACAAAAGAAGGAATGCAAACCATGAAAAAGGCAGTAACCGACCTATACGAAGCCGGATTAATCACTGAGGAAAACGCATTAAGAAACATTCCAAAAGAATTCGAAGCTTAAAAATGAAAAATGAAAAAATTATTGATATTAGTTCTGATCTCACTTTCACTTGGCGCATTACTGCCAATGGCAACTTATGCTCAAACGGTGGAAGAGCCAACGGCAGAAGAGCCGGCGGTGGAAGAGCCAACGGCAGAAGAGCCGGCGGTGGAAGAGCCGTTATACGAAGGCCTTACTGAAGAGACATTCGATGTTTCAGAATTTTTAAGACTAGAGGATGAAGAAGAACAAGCAGTGGGATACTTCAAAGATTCAAACAATGCCCCCCTATTTTCCGCAGTTTTCACGACTATAAATTTCGCCATAAAAATTATGGGATCAATAGCAGTAATTTTATTAATTGTATCAGGCTTTATAATGATGATTTCGCAAGGAAACGAACAACAACTCGACCAGGCAAAAGACATTTTAAAATACGCATTAATCGGAATCGCAATCGCACTACTTTCTTACGTAATAATTATAACCGTGCAATCTTTTTTCAATTATTAAGATGAAACACACACTCAAAAAAATTGGCGCAATACTTCTAATTTCAACGGTTCTAAACCCTATATCTTTGATCGCGCTCGCACAGGAAGAAGAAAATATTGATTTTAATGAGGAAGAAGCAATTGCCGACCAGGAACAAGCTGCAGCAAATCGAACACAAGATGAAATATACGCAGAAGAAGCACAAGCTGAGCTTGAAAGAATTTTGGGGATTAAGGGGCACACAGTTACGTCAGCTCCCCCTTTCGAAGATTTAGTGGGAAATGAATGTTTACCAAAAGATCTTTTAGAAAACATTCAATACGTAATCACTATTGTTGAAGAACCAATAACTTTAAAACAATTAACTCAGGACGAACTTAAATCCGCAATAAGAAACAAAGAACCATTCATCAGCCAAATATGCTACAGAAACACGTTCAGCGCGGGAGTTTTGATTTATGAAACGGACGAAAGCGGAAAACCCACTACTATTGCCCACTCCGAAAGCCAAACAATTACAGATTTAGCAAATAAATGTTCAGAAAAGGCAGAAACAATGGCTCATAATCAAGAAAAACTAAATATTGCAAACAAGGCACTTGGTACCACAATGGCCTTTTCATGCCAACGTGTTGAAGTTTTATTAAGCCGCGGTGGAACTACACTAATTTCAGGATACATCCGCCACATTTACACTTGGGCTGCATCAGTTGTGGGAATTATTGCAGTTTTCATAATTGTTTATTCCGGCCTACAAATTTCAATTGCCGGTGGCGACAGTCAGGCAATCGAAAACGCAAAAAACCGAATTGTTCAATCCTTGCTTGGAATAGCATTAATGTTCCTTGCGGGCTTAATTTTATACTCAGTTAATCCCACTTTTTTCACAAAAGAAACTGCCGAACAGGAAGCCGCCAAATTACACGACCAGCAGGAAGAACAACTAAACCAATAAAATGAAAAAACTACTCACATACATTTTGATAACACTAAGTTTCTCCGCAATAAGCGGACCTACATTCGCGCAAAGTAGTTTTGAGGAAAGCGTAGGTGAGGCGTTTTCAGAAGTAGAAGATCTTTATGAAACTGACGAAATAAAAGAGTTCCAAGCAGAGGCATTGATTAGACAACGTCAGGAAGAAATGATGGCGCGACAAGCCGAACTCGAAGCACAGGGGCTAAGCCAGGAAGAAATAAACGAAGCCCTAAAAGATGAATTTTTTAACGACTACAGTGATTTTGAAGAAATTCTCGGACCTGAAACCGACAAAGATGCCAACGCATCAGAAAACTATGAACCAACAGTCATCCCAAAGCCACCTTCACTCCCAGGTATCACAACTCAGCCGGGACCAACAGAAAAAGGCAGCTACAAAAAAGTTTTAACAGATTTTACCTTACCAAGAATCGCCATAATAATCATAAGTTTTATTGGCGTTGGAGCAGTAGTCTTTCTAATTATCGGAGGAGTGAGATACGTAACCTCCTACGGCAGCGAAGACGCATTAGAAAAAGCTAAAAACCAAGTAATGTACAGCTTAATAGGACTTGGCATTGCAATAATGTCCTACGCGATTGTATCTATCATCATTAATCTAAAATTCGTTGAATAAATTAATTGCACACATACAAATATTTATAATAATTTTCCTTGGAATAGCGGGAACAACTTTCGCTGTTACAACCGACGAGCTTCTACCGCCAGCTTCTGACATACAGCATTCTCCAAAAACACAATATGAAGAGGTCGAAGCTCTGAAAGATCTGCCGGATGTAACAATTGAACAAACCGCAACCAGTGTTGTAAAAACCATTCTGGAACTTTCAATGGCTCTCTCCATAATCGCATTAGTAGTTGCCGGAGTTTACTATTTGATGTTCGAAGCGAATGACGACAAACTGCAAGCCGCAAAAAGTACTATACTTTACCTTATTATCGGAATGGCAATAATTTCCGCAGCCTACGCAATAGTTACCGGACTCATACAATTTGACTTCTTTTAATGAATAAAAAAAGAATCGCACAACTAGTTTTGTTTTTAATACTATTATTCGCAATTGTATCAGTAGCTCACGCATATAGAATTGACCCGAACTTCAAACCAATAAACCAACCATTCGGTCTGGAAAATGAAACACTGGGAACAACTGAAGGTTCAGGCGAAGCCGCAGTAGAAACTACAAGGCTAGTACTAAACATAATTGCCGGAACTCTCCTTTATTTTGCTGCACCAATAGCCGTGATAATGGTAGCCCTAGCCGGAGGCAGCATGGTGATTAGCGGCTCCAACCCCGACAAGGTAGATCAAGCAAAAAAACACTTAACCTGGACAGTTGCAGGTTTACTTTTAATAATACTCTCCTGGTCAATTATCAGGATAATCATCGAAGCAATAATCTATATTGCGGGCTAACTAATCTTCAAGCTTGGGGAAAAGTACATCGCCCTTTTTTATTTCTGAGCCTTCTTTTAGTGCGCCCCATTTAAGATCCAGATCAAAAGAATCACGGCTTAATCCTAATTGGGCAGCAATCTTTTCAGCTGTTTCCGGTATTAAAGGATAAAGCATACAAGAAATAAACCTTAAAGACTCCAGCAAATTATAAAGAATGGCAGCAACCTCAGTGTCCTTTCCTTCTTTGGCCAAAACCCAGGGCTTCATATCGTCAATATACTTATTCGCCAAATCAACTGTTTGAATAACAATTTCGCAAGCCCGTTTCAAATCAAAATCGTCAAAAGCTTTTTGATAATTTTCAACATAATCATTCAGCACCGGATACAAATTAAAATCACCGGGGAACGCAGGCACCTTTCCTTCTGCATAACGCTCGGTCATCATAGTCACACGATTCACCAGATTGCCGATTCCGTTTGCAAGCTCGCTATTGTAGATTTGCTCAAATCTGTCGCGAGAAAAATCCCCATCATCAGTAGTGGGAATTTCACGTAAAAGATAAAAGCGTACCGCATCCACGCCGTATTTTTCAGTATATTCAAATGGATCAACAACATTGCCAAGACTCTTGCTCATTTTGTGGCCTTCACTCGTAATAAATCCATGCACATAAATTGCTTTAGGCAAAGGAATTTCAGCCGATAAAAGCATCCCAATCCAAATTCCCGCATGAAATCGCAAAATATCTTTACCAATTAAATGCACATCGCACGGCCAATACTTTTCAAATTTTTCTGAATCATTCTCAAAGCCAATTGCAGTAATATAGTTGGATAGCGCATCGCACCAAACATACATCACCTGCTCGCTATCACCCGGAACCTCCACACCCCAAGGCAAAACCGCTCGATTTCGGCTAAAACTAACATCAGTTAAGCCATCGCCAATAATATTTAGCATCTCGTTTTTGCGGCTTTCAGGGATAACCTTTAGCTCCCCGCTCTCAATCGCAGCCTTTATTTGATCGGAATATTTTGAAAGTTTGAAAAAATAATTCTCCTCCTCAATTTCTTTTGGTTTTCTTTTATGGATAGCACAGTTTCCTTCCTCATCAAGATCTTTATCCAAAATAAAAGCCTCACAACCACTGCAATAATTGCCTTTATACGAACCTTTATAAATATCACCTTTTTCCATTAGGATTTCCCACAATTTTTGCGCACCTTTTTTGTGAAAATCATAAGTTGTTCGTATAAAATCATCATTCGTAAGATTAAGCGAACTTTTTAATCCCATAAACTTTTCCGCATTCTTATCAACAAAAGCCTGAGTTTCCATACCCTCTTCTTTAGCGGTTTCATAAATCTTCACCCCATGCTCATCAGTTCCGGTCAGGTAATAAGTATCATCCCCTTTAAGCCGATGATACCGCGCCAAACAATCCGCCTGAATCACCTCCAGCGCAAACCCAATATGCGGCGCCCCATTAACATAAGCAATCGATGTAGTAACATAAAATTTTCCCATGCACAAAAGGTATCAATAAGTCTGTAAGCGGTCAATAATTTATTTCATCAAAACCGGCAACAACACTTCCATGAACATCTCAGAGCTACAATCGTGAAGCAAAGGCTTAAGTAATCCCAAAGTTTTAATAAGCTGCAACCATGAATTCTTCAAAAGGAACTTATTTTCAGCTGCAAAATCTAAGAAAGACTTAAGAATAGACTCAAGATTATCCAACGAAATTCCCTCTAAACTTAAATTAGATTCAGCCCATTTAGAAATCTCGGTAACGGTATATTCCTTATCTAACCCATCCGACTGCAACAATTCAAACAAAAAGTTTGAAATCAAATCCTTATCCGGACCAACGAACATAGATTTAACAAAATCCTTCAAATAAGTCCTTTCAGATTTAGACAACTGAGCTACATGACCAGTATCCAGCCAATTCACAACAGCTTCGTCATTCTCGTTAAGACTAACACTAAAGTTACCCAAATTTGGATCAGCCTGATAAATACCGTGTTCCATAACCTGCCTCAAAATTTCCAAACCGCAAACATTTCTTAACTTCTGTCCATCAAGCCCTTTCTCTTTTAGAGCTTTTTCATCATCCAAAACCACTCCACCTCCAAAATCCATAACCAAAAAATTTCCTTTACTTACATTCGATTTATATTTTGGAAGAGCAAACGAAACTCCGCAAATAGATTCAGACAAACAAGCTTCCAATAAATCACTATTTTGAGCTTCCTTTGCTAAATCTACCTCTGAGTACATTTGTGTTTTAATAACTTCCGGCAAATTATCAGGAAGCCTAATTCCATATAAATCCGGATTAGAATTAATAAAATCCACCAAAACTTTCAAAAGACCAATATCTTCATTAATTTCCTTTTCAATCCATGGATGAACAACTTTTACTGCAACCATGTCATCTGTCTCCTTTAATTGTCCCTTATAAACTGCAGCCATAGAACCTTCACCCAATTTTTCTCCCAAATAGCTAAAAGGTGAATTCCCCTTATATGTGTGATATTCATATTCATATAAAATTGTTTTATCCGCCTCAGAATTTCGATCGCATAATGACCTGAAAGCCCTAATCCATTCAGGAGGCAGCGTTGCGGTTTGCGTAGCTAAATACTGACCAGCCTTAATAAATACTGACCCCACTTTTTGGATCAGGCTGGCAACAATATCCGGCAAAGTTAAGCCTTCTTCAAATTGAATAGACCAGCAATCCAAAAACAAATCAGGAAGTTTTGATTGTGGGCAATTAAGAAATGCTGTAGCTAAAAGCTCTTCCACGGCTTTACGCGCATTCCCGTCCAAATTTGCAGAAAAATTATCATCATTTGCCAATAAATTAGCCACTTTCCTCAAAAATTTATCCGCGTTCGGTCCTGTTAAAATTCCATTATCTCCTAATAAAATATACTCCAACAAATCTCTTTGTTCTCGTCTTGGAAGCGAGCTTTTTTGATGCTGAAAAATCAATTCCAAGGGTATACCTGCATATTTACTTAACATTATCAATGAATCAGGCTCCGAAACAAAATATTCTGAAGTACTTTTCAAATCTTGCAAAAAATCAGCATCTTCGCAGTTTACATCAGTATAATAGAAGTACGCTCCATCAGCTTCCATATGCTTAAAATGATATTCATTATAAAAGGTGGCAAAAGAATCAGTATATAACATCAGATTTCTTTCCTCATCTAACTTCCCAGGATCAAAAGCTAAGGCAGAATAAAATCTCCTATGTCCCAGTAAATACAACATAACCTCTTCTTTATCCAAAACTGACATTCTTTGAAAAAAATCTACTAAAGTTTCATTTATTGCAACAGTCCCTTCATCCCTATGCTGAACAGTACTAGGGGGAGGATCTGAAAGAAGTGAAGAAATATTTATAGTAATTTTCTCACTTTTGGCAGAATCAATAAATTCTCTTAAAAGTTCATCTCTCACAAAAGATCTTTCAGGAAATGATAATAATAGAATTAAAAAATCAGGGTCAAAGCTATCTCCATCATACAATTGTTGGGCAATTTTATAAGTCTCTTCAACTTTTTTCTCATCCAAGGCATCAATAAAATCATCATGATCAACATTTTTGCTCAAGTCATGTAATCGCTTGCTGCACGAAATTTTTAAAAGATTATCACTAAAACTTTCGCATAACAAAGACAGAAGTCCTATATCAGCACAAGAACTAATATACTCCTGTACTTTTAAAACATCTTCATTAAAATTTAATTCACTCCAGTTTATACTTTTTACAATTAATTGATCCCTTAATGCATTACAACAAGGATAAGTTTTAACCAAAAATTCGCATTTTTCAGTACCTTTTGGGAGAGCATCAAATTCCAGAGCATAAGAACAACTCAACCATAAATTATGAAACTGAACATAAGTCTGAATATTTGAATCAATAGAAAGGTAAGAAGTTTTTATATATTTCTTTCTTCCCTGACCAAAATAAAATTCATCAAATTCATCCTTATCCATTATTGCAGAAGCTACTTCAGGATCTACCTCCCTAGCTCGGTCATAATCATCAGAGTAATAAAAGGAGTCTACATAAAATTTTCTAATTTTTTTTGTTCTAAAATTTCGAGGCATCTTGTCTATAAACGCTTTTATTTTATCATCAGTAAGTTCAAGCGGTCTAAGTTGTCGTAGATTATCAGGCATAAAATTAGAAGGCAATTCGCCTCCACTTTGTTCAAAGTAAACTAATTTTTTACTAAAATCTTTTAATACTTCCTCCTCAATTTCCTTAATTAATTTATCAAAATCTTCATTAGACAAAAAATAAGGTAGTCTCAGGCTCAATCTAAAAAAACTTAAATTATAATCAACTTGTGGTTTCTGCAAATTTCTATCAAAACTAACAATTAATTGATAAAGATTTTCTTTAAAATTAAAACTTAACTCATAAAAAGGTGATAATTTATCTAATTCTTTTTCAACCGAATCTGGTTTTTCTTGTTCTATTAAATCTAAAATATCTTTCAATAGCAATTTAGACCTTGCCAAATCACCAAGATTAGATCTATCAACTTCAGGTAGATACTCTCTACATAATGAAACAATTAGGTCCTTATCCTCAGAACTAGCAGAATCAAAAAGCTCCCTAACTAAATAAAGTAATTTTATTCCGGTGTAAGGCAAATAAATTCCTTGCTCAACTCTATACTCTCTAAAAAATACAAAAATTTCTTCAAGCAAATCTATAGTATGGGGAACCCTATCCAGCCAAATGTTAATAAAAAGGGTTGGTATTAAACTCAAATTTCTTCTATTCATAAGAT
>WJKE01000139.1 GCA_014729275.1 Candidatus Peregrinibacteria bacterium
ATAAAAATATTGAAGATTTCTGCGCAGAAAAAATTATTTTGTGATTTCGAGGCTAATGGCTCTTTTTGTGAATTCCGATACTTTTTCAGGATTTACTGTTTGGTCTTCGATGGAATTTAAAATTTCCTTCTGTAATTCTTTTATTGCTTCATCGTGTGGCCTTTCTTTACTTGCTTCGTTAACTTGTTTTTCAAGGTCTATTAAATCTAAATATCGTCCTTGCTCTTCAATTGCTGCGTAGATTCCGGCAGGGCCCAGATTTCCGTATGAGTGCATTGACATGGGTAAGTAATTAAAAAATAGAATGGAATTTAACATGTAGAAGGCCCGAATGGCAAGTTTGTAAGAGCTGTTTATTTAAATTCAATGGATTTTATTATTTTTTCCACACCCGTCATTTCTCCTTCGCTGAGGTCGGTTTCATCAATGAACATCAAGAATTTTCCGTCTTTATCAACTATATAGGTTATGCCCGCTAATTCTATACCCCATTCCTTATATTTTTTCGCCGGATAGCCTGCCATGGTGATGTTTTCGATTGAGTATCCTCCAATATCGGTGTCACCTCGTTCGTCGAAGCCCTTGTAGCTTTTATATTCTTCAAAATTTAGCGATTCATAGTCGAAATAAATTGTTTCATTACCTCCGGTTTTTAGCACAACGGCATGCTCAAATTTTTCAACTTCTTCAATTACTTCGTGGTTCAGAAGTTTTTTTACAGGCTGACTGTCCTTTAGTTCCCAGTTTGAGGGGTATTGAAAGGCAACATTGTAGTCTTCGTTGGTGTATGTACTTAAGTTTTCAGGGGGAGGGGTAGGGCTTGCCTGGTTGCAGGCTGTGAGTAAGATTGTGATTATAAGTGTGAGTATTGTTTTGTTCATATTTATTTATGTTATTTTTTTGTTGCTATACTAACATTAGCTCTGAATTCTTTTACTAAGTCCTCAACTTCATCTGGTAGGGTAAATTCTTTTTTCTGCGTTCGTCTATTAGATAATGCTTGCATAAATAATGAGCATGCAAGAAGTAGCTCTTGGCGTTGCTCATCATTCTTTATTTTTATCAACTCTCTAATTGATGCAGAAATAGATGCTAATCCATTTAGCTCATTTGTTGACATATATGCTTCTGCCCAGTTGAAATGCTGTCTTAGTTTATAAAACTGTTCATGACTGTAATTTAAGGCCGCATCCCTGTTGTTGATTCTGTTATTTCCATTTTGTCCAAGTAAAATAGTACTCCCTGATTCAGAAAAATAGACAGTGGATTTCCATTTAATATCTCTGAAGCCACGTTTTTTTATTATGTGATCGATTTCTATCGGCGATCTATAGATTGTGAACCTGCTGCCTCCTGCACCTTGAACTGTATAGCGTGGTTGGCTTCCCAGTTCAAGATTAAATTTACCTGCAATTTCTATTGGTAAAATGCTGTAATCTGCACCTGAATCTATTAAACAATAGTTCTTAAATTCCTCTCCGTTTGCTTGAAATATTACTGGAATAACCGGACGAAATACTCTATCTTCTGCGAGCCCAAGGTATTCTACGTATGGAAATGTGATCATAATTAACCTGCGATTAAACCGTTTGGCACTAACATAAAATACAAGCTTTTTTTATCTTTTCTTGTTTCTGTTTTCTTTGATAACCTTGTTAGAGTGTTGTCGCTTTCTACAACTTTTTCGTTTTTGATAGCTACCCATTTTCCAGCAAATTTTTTCTCAATTTTCATTTTTGGATTTTAAAAAACTTGTATAGTGTATTTTATACAAAATGGCTTTTTATTTCAAATTTATCAAAATACAAACCAGCTTCTGTTTAACATTTGGGCTTCGCGTAAATAGTAACTGCAATTAAAATGGTCGTTTAATAGGGGAGTTTTGCATACCAGGTGCCCTGATCTTATGGGTATAAGCATGAGTATTAGTGTAATCGCAATTATTATTGCTAGTGGAATGTAATCTTTGTTTGAATGCTTTCGTTTTTTCTTTTTAATCTTGTTGAATAATGTTGAGGCGAAAAATCCAATGATTGTCGCTGAAACTGTTATGTATAGTAGATATATATTGCCTGATAAAATGTCGGATAATTTGCTGTCAGTATTTAGAATAATTGGAATAATGAAGAGGATTGGATAAATGATGAAAAATAGATAAGCGATGTATTTTCTATGAATAAAATAGCCAAGAATTATAGCCGGGATTGAGAATATTATTGAGCTCCAAAATATTGCATAGATTCCAAATGTGTAACGAAAGATTATATCTCTGAATATGCTTCCTATAGATTGGGATTTATGGACATAAGATGGATTGATTGCCAAGGCAGTTGCCGGCGTTAATAGCCAGATTATGATGGTGGAGACGATTGAGTTTTTTAGTGGTTTGAGTTGGGGCATGGGGGTGGTGGTGCTTTGTTATAATTTTATAAGAAATAGGCTTTAGGTAGTAGTTTATATACTACACCTAGCGGAAGGTCTATTTTTTTATTTTTTGTCTATTACAACGCGAACGAGTTGAGTACAAGAAATGAGTGAGCCACAAACATACTGTTAGCTGTTGTCGCGAATTTTTTCCAATTTTGATTAAATATCAATTTCTCTTTCTATTTCTTCTGCAACTTTTAATACATCGTCAACACCATACCGTGAAAATTCCGATGGATTACCTACCAGTAGTGGTGGTGGGGTCTCTGGCACAAGATCTTTATATGTTTTCATTATTGCATTAGCTATTCTTGTTCTAATTGCCTCTGCTTCGGTTGCATCTAAAATTTCAACTTCATTACCTGTGTCGCTTTCAATAATTTCCATTTCATCAATACAACGTGCTAGAGCCTACCTTCTTCTTCATATGTTTCCCTGTAGGTAGTAACATATGCCGTTACTTCTCTCCCCTTATATTTAAAGAAAGCTACATCATCATAATACTCCATAATATTCTATATATTGTTATTAGGGATTATATTATGTGTATCTTAGGAATCTGTCAAGTTATTAAGAATTTGTGTTTTTATATAATGACCGGGTGTAGGTGTAGTTTACCGTGTTAGCGATGGTAGTATAGTTTTATTATTAGCTAAGGGTAATCTAATTTTGGAGGAGCTTTGAAACAGAGCGAAATATTTATCTATATGCGCGCGTTAGTTGAAGAGACTTTGTATTTTTTTTATTTTGAGTTATACTTTTTTTGCCTCATTAATTTAGAAATAAAATGACTAAAGAAGAACGAAAAAGACTTTTACATGATGAATGGCCAAAGCCTTCTGCTGATAAAAAGAAAGAAATTATTAATGTTATTAATAAAGCTTCGAAAGCAAAAATTTTTGAATATAAAGAAACTGAAACTGATTGTTGTTTGCACCCATGATTAGCGATTCTTACATTTTACTTGATACCTGTATACTTAACAATCTTCAGAGTAAAGAGACTGGTTTGGCTTATGAAACTAAAAAACTTTTACGAAATTTTTATAATAAAAATAATACTTTTGCTGTTAGCGAATTTACTCATCATGAATTATTAAGGTCTATTCCTGAATCTAAAGCTGATGAATGTAAAGATCTTTTAAATGAATTGATTACGATTAGAAATACGGATGAAAGATTAAGTAGGGGTACAAGGCTGTATTCATTATATAAGGAATGTCCAACTATAAAAAATAGTCTGCATTCGATTTCTGATATAGATGTTTTTATCGGTTCGTTAATATTTACAGAGCAAAAACCATATTTATTAACTGCTGATTATTCAGATTTTCCCCGACCATTTTTCCATGAGGTAGATTTTTGGAATATTGAATTTAAAAAAAGAAAAGGGGGCAGGAAGATTATAATCTATTATTTATTTCAGGGCGATCTAGAGGTTTTTGTTGATTAAGTATTCTCGCCTATATTCTGTTGTAGGATGTTGGCCTTTGTCCTTATAACTTTATCCAATATTTTAGTTTAGATTCTCCCTCATCATAAACTTTATCTTGAAATTTACCTTTATTTTTTTCAATAATTTTTTTCGATGCGATGTTAGATTCATAGCATGTTAGTAGCACTTCTTGAAGTCCAAGCTCTTTTGCTTTTATTAGCCCTAGCTCTAATATTTTTGTTCCATATCCTTTTTGTCTTGCGGAGGGGCGGATATAGTAGCCAATATGAATGACAGGGCCAGGGAAAGAAATGTCATACCACCACCATAGACTTTACCAAAAGTCCGAGACAATTTTCTCATACCGGGAATTAAAGGGGTGAATGACCGAAGCCCAAAACTCCTTAAACTTTTGCCATTTTTTTATTTGCGTCTGCTGTCTGTCTTCTTATAGATATTGATTCATGATTTCTTGTATCTTCTTCGTAGTATTCATAGTTTATATCTATTGCAAAAAGATTTGCAGGAGTGCCTTTTAGCTTTTTTTCGGTGGATTTTATCGCTGCTTCTGATTGGTCAATACCAATCCATTTTCTTCCCAATTCTTGAGCTGCTCTTAGTGTAGTTCCTGACCCACAAAAGCAATCTAAAACAATGCTTTCGGGATTTGATGATGCAAGAACAATTGTTTTTAGAAGATCAAGATTTTTTTCTGTGGGATATGTAGGATATTGTAAATCTTTAAAATCCCAGATATCTTGTCTCTTTTTTCCATCTTTTTCATCTGCAAATATAATTTTTCTAGGATTGCCATTTTTTGACCATTCAATTAATCCCTGTTTGTCCCATTTATCTAAAATTTTGGGATCAGTTCTCCAATGTCTCCCTTTTGGTGGCAATTGACCTTTCCATTCTTTTCCAGTTGCTCCATTTTGAGTTTCTCCTGGTGCGTGTAAAGGTATAGTAGTGTATCTGCGTCCTTGCGCATTAGTTTTTTTAAATAATCTATTTATATCTTGCTCATTTAATTCTTCTTTCGGGTCATTCCAAATTGGGTTACTTCCTTTTGAGTAAAATAAAATCATATCTTTTATGTTTCCATAAGCCTTTCTTTTGAAATTTTTGGGGTTGCATTTTATTCGAGTGATATCATTTTTAAAATTTTGTACTCCAAAAATTTCATCCATGATTATTTTTACATAATGGCCTATTTTATAATCAATATGTAAATATATTGAACCTTCTTCTGATAGTAGCTCTCTTAGGAAAATGAGTCTTTCTCTTAAAAACTCCAAAAAATAATGCCCGACAAGGTTATCTGTATAGGCAGTTTTGTCGCTTTTACTGTTGCTTATTGTGCTTACTCTTTCTTCTCCAATTGTAAAATAATTATTTGTTGCAAAAGGTGGGTCTATATAAATAAGATCAATTTTATTTTTTAAATCAAAATCTTCCAAAAGTGTTTTTAATATTCTGAGGTTGTCTCCTTTGATTAATTTATTCTGACTTTTGCCAAAAATAGATTTGATTAAAAGTTTTTCCGTATCAAAAAGTATTTGTTCAGGTGTTCGTTTTTGAGGGTAATGTAAAATCATAAAAAAGTTAAAGCTGATATAAAAATTCTCTCAAAACAAGTGCGCTCATGATGTTTTGATCTTTGTAGGTTTCTGTAATACTTTTATACATCTTATTTTTACCTGGTATGTATAGAACACCATCTAAAATGGCAACAGTAATAGCATTCACGTTAGCCGTTGCAGTACTTAAAGCGTCGTTGAATTGTGCATTTTGATGTCCGCCGAAATCTGTCAAAAATTTTGCCTCTCCAATAACATATTTGCCGTTAAATCTTGCAATAAAATCAAGACCTTTGTCGTGTTCGTATTTTAGTTTGTCTTTTGCAAAATTCATCATTTCATTGTCCCCCGCATCCAATATTGCATTATCAGTCCCCGTAATGAATTCTTGCATTGGTATTGGTTGTATTCCCAGACTTCCTTTATTTAGCCATCTCCTAAATAATGGACCAATTTGTCTGTTAGTTTCTTTAGGCTCAGTAGCTTTTTCGAATACCTTATCTAGTCCCATTTCATAAATTCTGCCTGAAAGTCTAGAGACAGTCTTTGGATTTCGGTCTATGGAGGATTTATCCCTTTTTAAGTATGCAACATAAGAATCCTTTATTGGGAAAAGTTCAAGTTTTAACAAATTTTCGATAAGTTCTTGATTATCTTGCTCATTAAAAGCGCTTTCAATTTTTTTCCATAAATCATTATTTAATTCTCTTATGCCATCTGGAATTGTAGGATAAATGGCGAAAAGATCATCAAGATAATTTCTTTGGTTTGCGTATTCAATGCTTAGTTGTGTCCAATAATTCATAGTATTTAGTTTAATTTAAATGTATCAAAATTGAAATATTAAATAAACCGATTCCGGAGCGAAGCGGAGGAAACACCGCTAGGGCTATTTTTTTAATTCGTTCAAAATTATTGTAGCTATATCATCGATTGATGCATTGTGAGTAAAAACAACTAGATCAGCCGTCTTGATATATTGTGGTGATAAATTTTGGACATATAACCGATATTGATCCGAAGTATTTGAGCCGGTTTCTCTTTTTCCGTCATTTTGTCTAGGCCACAATATATCAACAATTTCGTTTATATCATCGGATGGAATCAAGCAAATATTAAAAAGGTGTTCTTTTACTAAAGTTTTGTTTTTCGCTATTAGCTCAGGATCGCAATCAGGATAAGTAGTGTGTCCGCCAAAAGATAAAATGTACTCTTGATCGTTGTTACGAAAAACTTCCTTGAAACATGAATGTTGAATTTGCTTGAATTTAGGTAATCCATTATTATTTATGATTTTTTTAGTTGTTTTTACTCCTGCTTTTTTGGCTATTAGATCATCTAAATCAAAGAAAGGCATATTTAGTTCTTTTGCGATTAATTTTCCGATTATAGATTTTCCTGTTCCAGGAGGACCAGAAAATCCGATTGCTCCATTAGTATATAATTTTGAACTTTTGATTTCTGGATCTTGTTTGTATGTCATGTCTTTAATTTATCACTTTATGGTAGTAAAAAAATAGCCCTAAATGAAAATTTCTGAAAGAAATTTATTTTTAGATTTTTCGCCTAACGTCCATGACTATGCGACGTTTGCCAGTGGTAAAATACGCTGAAAGCGTACCACTGGCGAATGTGGGTGAATGACTGAGCGAAGCGAAGGAATGAACCGCATAGTCATTGTTAAGTGATGTTTTCTTTTCTCTCGTACTCTCCAAATAATTTTACTCTGCCCTTAAATGTGGAATCAGTTTTTTGCTCCTCGCCCCAATATACATTTTCTAGTTCAGCATCGGTAATTGCATCTGGTTCAAACCTTCTATATATCGCAATATTTACGCCATTATATTGGCGTGTGAGTTTGTATTCGTCCCAATTTATTCTGTGCATTGCTCGATTGCTGTCAGCAAGAAAGTTGAAGGTATCCAAACTTGGCCCCACTTGTGCCCATTGCCCATCTAAACGTACAACATCGAGTAGGGCGGGGCGAGGAGCATTCTCTAAAAGTTCTGGATTTGTTTCTGTCACCCTTTCATAAAAATCTTCCTTTGTTGGTTCTGATGATTTTGGTGTTTCGTTCATATTTATTGTGATTATAGAGAAAAGAATATTTCGCCTAACTAAAGTATATCTGAAATTATTTAGAAGGTTAATGTTTTTCGATTCTGACACCCTTTTCCTATTTACGTTCAATAGGGGCTCACTGAAAAAGCTTGAAATTTTTTCCGCTCGTAAGGCTCGCTCAAGCAAATTTCAGCGCTTTTTCTCCTTCGCCTCCGCAAAAAATCGCAGAGCTCTTTTTGCTACGGCTACGGATCGTGAGCCTCGCTACTTTTTTCAATTGGGTCCGCTAAAATTTTGTCGTAATTTGCGGGCGCTTTGAGCTGCAAATTACTCGAAATTTTGCCTGCGCCTCCGATCAAGTCTCTTTGGAGCTCGCTTGATCTGCGGCTTAGGCACGCTCCCTCGCAATTATTTTTCCAATAGGGAAAACCTAAAATTTCCTGGCAAATTTACTTCCGCTGGCCGCGGCAAATTTACCGGAAATTTTTGCTACGTTCCGGGGAAAAATCGCAGAGCTCTTTTCCCCTGCACTCCGCATCGGTTTTCTCGCTACTTCACCGTGACAGATTTGGCCAGGTTTCTTGGTTTGTCGGGGTCGTTTTTGCGGAGGACTGCCAGTTGGTAGGCGAGGATCTGGACGGGGATTATGTTAACCAGGGGGGAAGTGTTGCCGGTGTCAGGTACGCGGATCCAGAAGTCGAAAACATCCTCATTTTCAGGAGCCACACCAATTATATAGCCGCCGCGGGATTTTACTTCCATGGCGTTTGAAAGGATTTCTTTTTTGTATTCGTCGTTTGAAACCAAAGCGATTACAGGTGTGTTTTCGGATATTAGCGCTATTGGGCCGTGTTTTAATTCCCCGGCCGCAAACCCTTCTGCGTGTATGTACGAAACTTCCTGCAATTTAATGGCTGACTCCAAAGCAATAGGGTAGTTTACATCGCGGCCGATTATATACATGGACTCTACATCCTGAATTCTTTTGGCAATCCCCATAATGTGTTCTTCATATCGCGGATTTAACATGTCGTTTATTTGCGATGCCGTATTTATCAATAATTGTTTGCCCTCATATAATTTTCCGGCGCAAGCGTAGGCCAGCAAGGTCATAATTGCTATTTGCGAGGTGGTAGCTTTTGTGGATGCCACTGCTTTTTCAGGTCCGGCTTTGATGGGCAGTACTATGTCCGACATGCGGGCCATTGTCGAGCTTTCCACATTCACAATCGATACTATTTTTACTCCTTTTTCTTTGGCGGCTTCAATCGCTTCCAATGTGTCCGCTGTTTCTCCGGATTGCGATATTGCGATCATTAAGGTTTTATTTGTAAGAAACGGTTTGTGAGATGTAAATTCCGATCCGAAACTGAAATTTATGTGCTTTTTGGCGATTTTTGAAAATAAAAATTCTCCAACCATCCCCACTTTGCCGGCTGTTCCGCATCCTACCACATATGTTCCATATGCCTTGTTTATGGCATCCGCAACTTTTAAAATTTGATCTTCATTCTGATTGATGGCCCTGTTTAAAGTATCTTTCTGCTCCATAATCTCTTTGATCATAAAATGCGGGAATTCTCCCTTTTCCGCACTTTCAATATCCAACTCAATCTCTACAATTCTTTTTTCGATGGGATCAAAAGAGTCCATATCAAAAAACTCAATTTCACCATTTTCAATTGAACACAATTGATTGTCATCCAGATAATAAATCTTATTAGTATGCGGAAGAAACGCTGGGATGTCCGATGCTATGAAATATTCTTTGCCTTTAACTCCAATAATCAGCGGTGAACCTTTTCTGGCAGCCACCATTTTATTTGAATTTTTGCTGATAACCACAAACGCAAATCGTCCCTCCATCTCTTTAATTGCCATTTTTACGGCCTCCAAAAAATCGTGCGTTTTTAGATGCTCCTCAATAAGGTGCGCAATTACCTCGGTGTCGGTTTCTGTAATAAATTTGTGTCCTTTTTTCTTAAGATAAGCCTTTACTTCGCTGTAATTTTCGAAAATTCCGTTATGTACCAAAACAATGTCTTTATCTTCAGTAAAATGTGGATGTGAATTTGTTTTGTTAACGCGTCCATGAGTTGCCCAGCGAGAATGGCCGATTGAGAGAGTAAATTTTTCTTTAACCTCACCTATGGATACCTCAGAATCCTTAAAATCCGCAGTTTCGACCTTAAATTCACTAATTTTTCCGGTTTCTTTGTGGACGTGAATTTCAGAGTCTTGCTTGTAGGCGATTCCCCATGAATCGTAACCGCGATATTCGAGCCTTTTTAGCCCCTCAATAACAATTTCGGGGGCGTTTTTCTTTTTGCCGTAATATGAGAAAATTCCACACATAGTATATAAATCAAATTAACGAAAGATATTTTAATTAATTTGTCAGCTTCTAACTAGCATGACATCTTGACTTTTTGGCGTTTTTGTTAGGTTTTTGTTGCCGCTTTTGGTGAGTAAAATCATGTCTTCAATCCGTATTCCAAATTCTCCTTCAAGGTAGATGCCAGGTTCAACCGTAATTACAGCGTTTTTTTTAAATTTTTCTTTGTAATATTCGGATACAGAAGGGGATTCGTGAATATCGAGCCCCACTCCATGGCCGCCAGCGTGCCCGTACTGATCACCATATCCGGCTTTCTGAATGATTTTTCTGGAGTAATCGTCTGCGGTTTTTCCGCTTATGCCGGCGCGAATTTTTTTGATTGCTTCTGTTTGCGCTTTAAGTACAAGCTCGTAGATTTCCGATTGACGCGAGCTTAAACTTGCCGTAAAGAGAACTCTTGTCATGTCTGAGCAGTATCCGCGATATTTTACGCCCATATCTATTAAAATATTGTCGCCAGGTTTTAATGTTGTGTTGTCGGGTAAGTGGTGCGGGCTTGAGCTATGGGGGCCAAATGCGATAATGGGTGAGAAGGCTAAGTCTTCAGCGCCAAATTCGTGTGCGAGCATTTTGATTTTAAACACCAAATCAATTTCGCGAATTTTTACTTTTTTTCTTAATGAAGATTTAATGTGGCGGCGAAGTTCTTCGAAAATTCGTTCGTTTATCCTTTGACTTTTAGTAATGTAGGAAATTTCTACATCAGATTTTTGTTCGCGTTGTTTTTCAATTTTGCCTGAACAGTTAAACCATTTTTTTCGCGGGGAAATTTTTTTAAAACGCTTGTATCGGCTTAGGGTAAGGTTGTCTTCTTCAATCCCAATTTCTTTGATGTTGTGTTTTTGAAGAATTTCCTCCCAGTTTTCTTTCAAAACTTCCGGATTGTGCCACATTTTAGTTGTGTTCACGATTTTAATTCCGGGCGCAATGGTGTTTGCGGCTCTTTCAATATAGCGAAAATCCGTAAAAAGGTACTTTGTTCGTCCTGCTAGCAGCATAAATCCGTTTGAACCGGTAAAGTTTGAAAGATAGCGAATGTTTGAAGGCGTAGTGATTAAGTATGCTGTAGATTTCATTAGTTGTGTTTAAGGAAGAAGCTAATAATTTCCTCTTCTTTTTTTACGTTTTTTGGCAGTTTTTCCAAAGTTTTCATTACCTCGTTTTTATTGAATCCAAGATTTTTGAGGGCGTCTATAATGTCGTCGTTAATTAGGCTTTTGTGTTTGCGTTCCGCAGAAGCCTCAGGAAGTTTTCCTTTAAGTTCCAGGATAATTCGTTTTGCGGTTTTTGCTCCAATTCCCGGTGTTTTTGTAATAAAGGCAATGTCTTCGCTGTTGATTGCTTCTTTTATTTTGTCGATGGGATTATTAAGGATTTCTAATCCGGCCTTTGGGCCTATTCCGTTTATACCTATTAAAATGCGGAAAAATTCAAGCTCCTCCCGGCTTTTAAATCCGTAAAGAGCGTTGATGTCTTCGCGAATGTGGTTGTAGATGTAAAATTCGGTTTCACTGTTTTTTTCCAGATCAGACAGTGAGTTTAAATTCGAAAAAATTTCGTACCCTATATTATTCACTAAAAGAATTAGCGATTTTTCCTGAATATTTAGGATTTTTCCTTTTAAATATGCGATCATTTTTTGTATTTACTGTAGAAATTTTTTTTGAATTTTTTGAAGCTGTCCTTAGAAATTGCTTCTCTTATTTGATGTGTCAAATCTATCAGAAAGTGAAGGTTATGAATAGTCATTAGCCTGAGTCCAAGGATCTCTTTTTCAAAAATAAGGTGACGTAAATATGAACGACTAAAGTTTTGGCAGGAATAACACTGGCAATTGGCATCAAGAGGGGAGTCATCGAACTTAAATTGTTCTTTTTTAATACTGAATCGGCCTTCGTTTGTCCAAAAAGCTCCGTGTCGAGCCATTCTGGTGGGATGTACACAGTCGAACATATCAATTCCACGCTCAATGCTTTCAATTAAGTCGCTTGGGGTTCCCACTCCCATTAAATAAACAGGTTGTGTTCCATCAAGATTGGGGATCACGGTTTCAATCATTTCAAGCATATCCTCGCGGCTTTCACCAACCGATAATCCGCCAATTGCAATTCCGGGAAGGGAAGTGGTTTGTACGAATTTTGCGGATTCAATTCTTAGATCTTTATGGATTCCGCCTTGAATAATGGGGAAGAGTGCTCGTGGAAGTTTTTGGTATTTATTCAATTTTTCATGCTCCTTAATACATTTTTCAAGCCAGTTGTGGGTCCGGGTCATTGCGCTTGCAGTATACGATTTGTCGCTAAGGGCAGGTGCACATTCGTCAAAAGCCATAATAATATCAGCGCCAAGATCGTGTTGAATTTGTATAGCTTTTTCAGGTGTGAAAAAATGAGTGGATCCATCCAGATGCGATTTAAATTCAACGCCTTCCTCAGTAATTTTAACTGCGGCTTTGCCTCCTTTATTAACACGTTTTTCCTGCGCCAATGAAAACACCTGAAAGCCTCCGGAATCAGTTAATATCGGCTTATCCCAGTTCATCCATTTGTGCAGTCCGCCCATGCGTTTTATTAGTTCGTGGCCGGGGCGCATATACAAATGGTATGTGTTTGCAAGAATAATTTCCGAACCGAGCGTTTTAAGTTCGTCGGGCGAAGCGGTTTTTACTGTTGCTTTAGTGCCCACCGGCATAAACACAGGCGTAGAAATTTTTCCGTGCGGAGTTGTAAATTCGCCGCAACGCGCATTACACTTGCTTGATTTACTTGTGATTTCATATTCAAACATGCAAAAACCTTAGCACAAGTTTTCGTGTTTGTGGAGGCTTATTCTCGTGTTTGAATGTCTTCTACGTATTCGTCCAAATAAACTGTTGGGCTTGTAACTGCCTCAGCAAGTGTTTTGCCCAAAGAAGTGAAGAATTTTGGAACAGACATCACTTTAGATAGCAATTCGGGAGTTACGCTTAAAAGTACGTTTCGTTTTTCGTTGGCTTTAGCAGTTGTATCAAGGAATCCTTTAATTCCTGCTACTGCTTCGTCTAGCATTCTGAATGGTGCTTTTACTATATTTCCTGCAGATCTTAATATTGAGGTTGGTATTCTTGCAATATTCGAAAAAAGTCGTAGTGGATGCGTAATTGAATCGTTAATTCCGTAGCCAAACGGTTGAATTATTTTGTATAGGTTTCGGGGGATGTTGCTTCCAAAACCTACCCAAAGTTCCCAAAGGGCTTTTTTTATGTTTCCTTCGATCTCTTTGTATTGTTCTTCGTGGTATTCATTAAAGTTTAATATTTCTTCGACTCTATCGTTGGCTTCTTCCATGTAATTTGCTACTTTTGCTCTTCTTGTAGTCTTTTTCTTTTTTGGCCTTTTTGTACCGTGTATAACGTCAGCAGCTTCAACAAGTTTTTTTAGCTCTGTTTGGGTCATGTTGTCGTATTTTGCTTTTATTCCGGCTTTTTTTAAATGCTTTTTAATCTGTTTTGGAGTCATTTCTTCGAATGTTTTGGGAGTAGTAGGTTCTTCTTTTTTTTCTTTGGATGAATTTTCTTTATCGTCGTTTTTGTCCTTACTTTGGTCATCATTAGCATTTTTTGAATCAGTGTTTTCTTGTTTACTTTCTTTCCCCTTTTTTACCCCATCTTCATATCCAATTTTTTTTGCTTCTTCCAAAAGTGCTTTAATTTCTTCATTTGTTTTTTTTGTGAAATCCGGCGCTGATGGATCAGGCAAATTTAGCCCCTGATTTTGAGGAGTTTTAGGACTTTGAGATGGCTGATTTGCAGGGGTGTTAGCCATAAGATTAAGGAGTTAGCTTGTTTATTAAGGCTGTAAGCTTTTTAAGGTCATCTCCGGTAATTTTAGCAGCAAGTGCTTCAATTCTTGGGTCACTGAAGTTTGGAGTTGGACTAGATGATGGTTTTTTAGGCATATTTATTTAAGTTATAATATATTATCTCATTTATGCGGCCTTTTGTCAATTCACAAGCCGTTTTTGAAGGCTTTAGATTATATGCGAATTTTTTACTATTTCAAGCAATCTTCCAGCTTTTAGTAAAAGACCATTTTTTTTCATATATGGCACAAGTAAAACCTGGACATAGAAATAGGTCTGATGTTTGGAAATCTATTCTTGAAAAATTGACTTAGTAATAAAAAAAAACACCGTCTAAATATAGTCGGTGTTTTTATTTGTGGGAATGTTTTATTTCTCGTTTTTTACTGCTTTTTTTTAGCTTTATCTTCAGAAGCTTTATCAGATTTTTTAGTTGTTTTTTTTGCTTTAGTCTTTTTTGCGAGCTTTTCGGCCTTTTTCGTTTTATCTTCTTTTGCTTCCACTTTCTCTTCTTTTATTTTTTCAACTTCTTCGTTTTTTTCGTCTTTTTCAACTTTTTTGTCTTCTCCAACTTCTTCACCTTTTTCAGCTTTCTTTGTAGTTTTTTTTGCCTTAGTTTCTTTCGCAGGCTTTTTCGCTTTTACTTCTTTCTCTTCCTTTACCTCTTCAACCTCTTCCTCTTTGCTTGCTGCTAATTCTTCTTTACTTACAACTTTTGCAACTTTTTTTCCTTTAACTTTTTTAACGTTTTTTTCCGCCATTTCTTGTGCTTTCTTCATCTTAGCCATGAATTTATCAACTCGTCCTGAGCTATCTACAAGTTTTTGCTGTCCTGTAAAGAATGGGTGACAGTTAGAACAAAGTTCAGTTTTAAAATCTTTAGATAGGGTTGAACCTGCTGTAAATTTTGAGCCGCAAGCACAAATAAATGTAATGTCCTTAAATGCTGGGTGAATTTCACTTTTCATAATTTATTGCCGGTTAGATTTTTCAGCTTCGGAAATATACTTTAGATAGATGAATAATGCAAGTAAAATTAAAAATAATAACAAAGCGAGCTGTTTGTAAAGTCTTAAATTTACAACACTTACTTGAAAGTTTTTGTTTATCTGCTCGCCCTGATCGTCGATTAAGGTTAGTTCTACATTGTGTTCGCCCGGTTCTAAAAATGTATGCTTGATTGAGTTTCCTTCCTGTGTATATGTATTATCTATGTTCCAAAGGTAAGCTACAATTTTTCCATCATCATCGTAAGAAGGGGATGCGTCGAAGGTGTATTTGTCTAGAGTTCCAATGGTGTCATTATATTCGGTCAATTTAATTACTGGTGCTTTGTTTAAGGGGAATTCATCTTTAATATCAATTATTCCATCGTTGTCGTCATCAGTATCTGCGTTATTGCCGATCTTATCATTATCCGTATCTGCCCATTCTTCAGGATCCAAAGGAAATGGATCTTCTTTGTCGGAAGCACCATCTTCATCTGTATCAAAAAGAAGCGGGTCGGTTTTCATATTTTCTTCCTCCGCATCTTTTAGTCCATCATTATCGTCGTCTTTATCTGCAACATTGCCCAGTCCGTCTTTATCGGTATCCATGGTTTCGTTCGGATCCAGGGGCAAGTCATCAAATTTATCAGGTACACTATCATTATCGTCGTCAGTGTCGCGATTATCACCAATAGTATCACCATCCGTATCAATTTGTTCACTTGCATCCAGCGGAAATACATCTTCATCATCATTAACTCCATCGTTGTCGTCGTCAGGGTCTGTTTCATTTGGAATTCCGTCGCGATCCGTATCACGTTTAACGTAGATGTCGGTTGTAATTACATTATTTGCTGGATCATCAATTTCCGGCTCCCAGGGAATAATTTGTACTGTAATTTTATGATTTCCGTAACTTGGCACCCAATCAACAAAAACTCCATCGGTCTTGCCCGCAAAAATCGAAATTGCCTGGTCTGACTCAATTTGATTTCCGTTGTCTGTGAACCTGGTAACTCCAAGCAAATCCAAGGCAGATCCATTCGAAACCGATGCATATATTCTTACAGCCTGTCCTTCCAAAATATTGTTGGTGGAAAAACTGATGTTTGTTTGATTTATAGATAGGTCTCCGCTATATGCAAAAGTTTGTCCATTTAAAAATGCGAGTAATACAAAAATTATGAGGGGATAGAGAAACTTTTTCATAGGATTATATTATTTTTTTGTTGTTTCCAGGGTTTGTTGCTTGTTTTTTGCTGTTTTCTCTTTTTTATTTTTTTCTTCAGCTTCGGGTTTTATTATCAGTTCTACCAGTGAGATTGATGATACTTTGTCATTTGGCTTCATCCTCATCAAGTATACTCCTTGGGTTGTGCGCCCCTGTATGGGGATTGATTTTGAATGTAACCTTATTACCTGACCGATTTTTGAAATGATAATTAAGTCTGCGTCTGTTTCAGCAGTAATTACTTTTGCTCCGGCTATTTTACCGGTTTTTGCTGTAATTTTAGCGGTTTTTATTCCTGTTCCACCTCGGCCTTGCTTTCTGTAGTTTTTCATTTTTGTGGATTTTCCAAGTCCGTTTTCCATTACAACCAAAAGTCGAGCATCTGCATTTTGTTCAATTAGATCCATTTCAACAACACTATCACCTTCCTTTAATTTTATTCCACGTACTCCCATAGAAACTCTTCCCATGGGTCGTACATCTTTTTCGTCGAATCTAATGCATTTTCCTTCTTTGGTTATTAAAATTACTTCGCTTGTGCCCATACTTTCTTTTACCCATTCCAAAGAGTCGTCTTTTTTAAGCTTTATAGCTATTAATCCGTTTCTTCTAACGTTTTTGAAGTCATCTACCGGTGTCTTTTTAATAGTTCCTTTTTTTGTTGCCATCATTAGGAACTTGCCTTTAAAGTTTTCACCGGCATTTAAAATTGCTGTTACCATTTCACCGTCCTGCAATTGGAGAAGATTCACTATTGCTTGCCCTTTAGCCGTTCTTGAGGCTGCAGGTATTTCGTATACTGATAATTTGAATACTCTTCCTTTATTAGTGAAAAATAATAGTTCGTCGTAATTGTTTGCGTATTTGATCATTTTAATTTCGTCCTGTTCTTTTGTGGAACCTCCAATAATTCCTTTTCCACCTCGTTTTTGGGCTTTAAATGATGATGGGGGAAGACGCTTGATGTAGTTTTCACGGCTTAACATCACGATCATTGGTTTGTTTGGAATTATGTCTTTTTTGGATATTTCACCAAGAGCGTGTGGAATAATTTCGGTTCTTCTTTCATCTGCGTATTTTTCTTTAACTTCCGCAAGTTCGTCCTGCATAATTTTAAGAATTTTCTTTGGATCAGCCAAAATTCCTTCCAGTTTTGTGATTAATGCAAGTTTTTCGGCGAGCTCATCCTCAATTTTCTTTCTTTCCAACCCGGCTAAAGTTTGAAGCCGCATCTCTAAAATTGCCTTACCCTGAATTTCGGTAAGTTTAAATTTAGTCATTAGGGATTCAAGTGCAATCTCCTTGGTTTCGGATTTTCTGATAGTTTCAATTACCTTATCTATATTATCTAATGCAATTTTCAATCCTTCTAAAATATGTGCACGCTCTTTTGCAAGCCTTAATTCGTATTCAGTCCTTCTTCTGATAACAATTTTTCGGTGAGAAATGAAATGCTCAAGCACTTGTTTAAGATCTAGTAGATGCGGTTGGATTTCATCAACAAGTGCAATCATGTTCATGTTGAAAGAATTTTGCAATTGAGTAAGTTTAAATAGTCTGTTTTGGATTTTTTTAGGGTATGCGTCTCGTTTTAATTCAATTACAACCCGAATACCTTCTTTATTAGATTCATCACGAATATCGCTGATTCCTACAATTTTTTTATCACGGACAAGGTTTGCCATTTTACTTATTAAATTGGCTTTATTGACCTGATATGGGAGTTCTGTAACAATAATTGCAAATCTACCACCTTTTTTTTCCACAATTTCGGTTTTTGCGCGTACAACCATACCTCCGCGACCAGTGGTATAAGTTTTTTTAATGTCCTCGGTGTTATACACAATCCCGCCGGTGGGGAAGTCAGGCCCTTTAATATGTTCCATTAAATCATCGATTCCAGCGTCCGGATTGTTTGAAAGGTGCATAACCCCGTCAATAAGTTCGCCTAAATTGTGTGGTGGGATAGATGTGGCCATACCAACCGCAATACCGGTTGTTCCATTTAAAAGAAGTTGTGGAATTTTTGTAGGTAGAACAGTTGGTTCCTTATATCGGCCATCGTAATTATCACTCCAATCAACTGTTTCTTTTTCAATATCCGCAAGCATTTCATCGGAGATTTTTTGCAGTTTTGCCTCGGTATAACGCATGGCAGCCGCACTATCTCCATCAATTGAACCAAAGTTTCCCTGCCCTTTTACAAGTTCGTAACGCATAGCAAAATCTTGCGCCATTCTCACCATAGAGTCATAAACCGCACTATCACCGTGCGGGTGGTATTTACCCAAAACTTCACCGACAACAGTAGCAGATTTTCGGAAGGAAGAAGTTGACTTTAACCCCATATCCGACATTGCGTACAAAATTCGTCTGTGAACAGGTTTTAGCCCATCACGAACATCAGGAAGAGCACGCGAAACAATTACACTCATTGCGTATTCAAGATACGATTCTTCCATTTCATTAGTAATATTCGCAGATTTTACATTTTGATCTTCTTCAAAAAGCTTTTGTTCTTCAGTTTCCTGGTTTGTTTCCTTAGATTTTTCTTCGGATTTACCCGCGGAATTTTTGTGCTTTTCTTCGGATTTACCCGCGGAATTTTCCTGAGGAGCATCTTTTTTTTTCTTATCTTTGTCTTTATCGGATTCAGCCACGTCTAAAAGGGGTTAATATATAGATTTATGTATGGGGATTTTAGCATAAAATTTTTTTGAAATGTAGAGATTTTTTTGGGGGAGAGGCTTGACAGATTTACGTTTTTGATGTATTTATTATTTTACGGTTAAATATAATTTATGAAAAAATTTGAATTTATTAAAGATAATTTTTCTCCCGAGTTTTTAAGGATGAGCTATTTAGCATTA